>NZ_JAUBQB010000031.1:0-71828 GCF_036701035.1 Microcoleus sp. Pol7_B2
TTCATAAATTTTAACTATTTTCTCACGCAACTCAATCGAATAAGGTTTCATTTTTTTCGCTTATGTACTAAATAAACTGTATCATATATACATGGAATCTGCTGTATCTTATTTGCTCCGAATGCCCCCGAACAAAATCCAGTAGAAGATATTTGGTTACAAGGAAAGAATCTCTTAAGGAAATTGGCCTATCGCTGTAAATCTTTTGCCATAGTAAAGAGGTTATTTATGTTTTTTCGCTTATCGTCAAATATTTGGATTTCCCAAACTTTATATGTATGGTTAGTGTTCACAACTCAATTAGGAACGCTATAAAAGAACGATTAAAATGGTTGAGATTTGAACACATAGAGGAGTTGAGAGCAGCGGTGCAAAAAGAGTTAAACAAGTTGACGAATGAAGTCATTGCTTCTTTGACGGGATGGCAATTCATTTTAGATGCCTTATCTGTAGCAGAACTTTAGGAAATTGGTATAACGCCAGCCGAAATGATGAGAGCGGGAGGTCCCACTTCTGCTACGAAATTTTGGGCATCTTCTGATTCAAATTGCGACCAGGGTATTAGTTCGGCTAGCTGCACCCAACGATTAGTCGCTGCCAACTTTCCTTCCAAGGGCAGCTTAAAGTCTTGGGCTGAGCTTGGGGTGGGTTCAACTTTTCGGTAGACGGGAGCCAACGATAATGCACGGGTTTTGAACTATTTTACCGGTTTTTCCTGCACGCTTACCACCCACCTAATGCTCGCCCATCCAATCCCCCTCACTTTTTTCCCTTTTTTCAGCAAGCCCTAATTACAGGCTTTTTCACGTATAAAGTGGCAACAAGAAAAGAGTTAAAGTTTAATAGTTATTACATTTTCGACCAATAGTAATAAAGGAATATTGGGGTGGGGGCTGGTTTACGAGATTATCGGTGGTAGCCAATTATTTAGTGAAACCAGCCACCACTTTTTACAACTGTCCGAAACCTTTTTTTGGCTTATCTTTTTTCTTTTTCTTCTTCTGCTGGGCACCCATATAGCCACGGGAACCGGGCTGCATTCCGGGGCCACCCATTCCGGGCATTCCGGGCATTCCCGGCAATCCTCCCATTCCTGTAAAGTTGCCTTGACTCATTTGCTGCATCATTGTACGCATTTTCTGGAAATCGCTCACCAGCTTAGTTACGTCGTTTTCAGCGTAGCCTGCGCCTTTGCCGATGCGGCGGCGGCGGGATGGAGAACTTGCTAAAAGTTCGGGATTGCGGCGTTCTTCAACTGTCATCGAATTGATCATGGCTTCGGTGCGTTTTAGCTGCACTTCTCCCTGCCGCATTTGTTCGTCTGAGAGTTTGTTCATCCCCGGAATCATTTTCATGATGCCGCCGAGGGAACCCATATTTTTTAACAGTCTGGTTTGTTTGAGAAAGTCGGTAAAGTCAAACTTTGCCGTGAGCATTTTCTCTTGCATTTTTTCGGCATCGGCGATGTCGAATTCTTCTTGCGCTTTTTCTACGAGGGTCAAGACATCGCCCATGCCTAGTATTCTCGATGCCATGCGATCGGGATAAAATGGTTGCAATGCTTCCACTTTTTCGCCAACTCCGACAAATTTAATCGGCGCGCCGGATATTTGCCGCACTGACAAGGCTGCACCGCCGCGGCTGTCGCCGTCTAATTTGGTTAAGATTGCGCCGGTAATGCCGATTTGTTCATGAAAAGTGCGGGTTAAATTGGCTGCTTCTTGGCCGGTCATGGCATCAACAACTAACAGTGTTTCGTGGGGTTGTACTGTTTGTTTGATGCGGCCCAATTCTGCCATCATGTCTTGGTCGATTTGCAGGCGGCCTGCGGTATCGACGATGATGGTATCAATGCCAATTTGTTTGCCGTGTTCGATGCCTTGGCGGGCAATTTCTACGGGGTCAATGTCTTTGCCTAATTCAAATACGGGTACGTCGATTTGTTTGCCGAGGGTCAGCAATTGGTCGATCGCGGCTGGTCGATAAATGTCGGTTGCGACTAGCAGTGCGGTACGATTTTGTTTGCGGAGGTGCAGTGCTAGTTTGGCGGTAGCTGTGGTTTTCCCGGTTCCTTGCAAACCGGCCATCAGGATCACTGTGGGCCCGGATTCGGCGGTGGCGAGGGGTACGTTGGTTTCCCCCATGACGCGCACGAGTTCGTCGTGAACGATTTTGATGAATTGTTGGTCGGGACGGACGCCTGAAACTACTTCTGCTCCTTGTGCTTTGGCTGCTACCTCTCCGATGAAGTTTTTGACGACTTGGAGGTTGACATCGGCTTCCAGGAGGGCGCGACGGACTTCTTTGAGGGCGTCTTGGATGTTAGACTCGGAGATTTTATTCTGTCCGCGCAGTTTTTTCCAGGTGGATTCGAGTCGATCGGCAAGGGCTTCAAACATAGGGCATTGTTGGCTAGTCAGTCTTTTTTATTTTAGGGCTAAATGGGGCTGTTTGGATGCAAGTTTTGGGAAAAGTTAGATGTTTTTATTTTTTAACCGCTGATGCTCGCGGATTAACGCGCTATGAGTTGGGATCTTTTGTTATATAGTTACTGTCTATTAGTGATAATAATGCCTGCGATGATTAACAACGTACTAAAGAGATGAACTAAGGCGATCGGTTCATTGAGGATAAGCCGCGCACCAAGACCGCTAAAGACTGGAATCATGTAGTAAATTAAAGCTGTGCGGGAAGGGCCAATTAGGGCGATCGCCTGATTCCATGCGAGATAAGCCACTACTGAAGAAAGCACTCCAACGTAGAGCAATGCCCTCACGATGGCTGGATTAAAGACAACAGGATGATAAATCCAACATTCAAGGGCATATAAGGGTACTAAAAATAATAGCCCTAAACTAAAAGTACATAAGCTAAAGGTTGTGATGTGCATGGTCGATGGCTTGCGTTTGACTAACATGGTGTAGCCAGCGAAGATTATGGCCGCCAATAGCATATAAATATCGCCAATGGCGAAAGAAATATTGAGTAATTTTTCTAAAGAACCTCCTGCGAGCAAAAGTATAACACCGCTGACTGTGATCGCAATTCCCGCGAACCGCGTCAAAAAAATAATTTCTCCATAAAAAATTCTAGACATTAGTACGATAAAAATAGGGGAAGAAGCAGCGATTAATGACAAGTTTGTGGCCTGTGTTGTGTGACCTGCAATATAGATTAATGTGTTAAAAGCAGTCACGCCTAAAAAACCCGATAAAGCCAAGTATGGCAGATTTTTTTGTACCAATTTCCAGTCGGCGACTGTCGTTTTAATGGCGAATGGTGTCAGAGTTACAACAGCGATAGTCCATCGCCAAAAGGCTAGTCCTACAGGTAGAATATCTTGAGTAAAAGCTCGGGCAACAATGAAGTTACCAGCCCATATTAAAGTAGCAACTACTGCTAACAAATAACCTATTAGTATGAGATATTTAGGCTGTGATTTACCTAATTTTTCGCTATTTTTATAATTTTTATTATTCTTCATTATCATTGATGATATCGTTTGGAACTCGATCGGTATTCGATCGACCTCCAGTATACCTAGCTCATCTGCCAGTGTTAAAACTTCGGCAATATCCCTAGATTAGGAACAAGCTGGAGTTTAGGCCATTCATAATACCTGAGATTTCCTACAATTAGGACTAACGCATGAGAACCCAGAAACCGGTTTTTTTTACCAAAATACTTCGTTACAGCCTGCATATTCGATAAAAAACCCGCTTTCTTTGGTTGCAGTACGTCCAAGGCTGTGCGTAAGTCCTATTTGTCATCTGTCTAAAGTTAGGATTTTTCCTACACAGCTCATCCTTTATATTAGTTTATTAAGGTATTAGCAGGATATTTTTATGAAGCGAGTCCATTGGTGCAGAGGTTTGTTCCTCCATGGGATGTTGTCTTTTACTCTAGCGACTGTTGACGCACAAGTAGCACAGGCTCAGCGCCCGATTCATATCAAAGCCTGGTGAAAATTCAAAATTGCGTTCAGTTTGGTTTGTTATGCTAGCCGGAAAACCTGGATAGCCAAACACAAAAATTGGTGTACCAACTGCCGCTTGTTCAGAATAGCCTAAAGTTACAACTGGATAAGATTTAGTGCTCTTAAATGTTACAACTGCTAAATCAGGAGCATTTTGGCCTTTCTGCAATAGTACACTACGGGTTACTTGATAGTCTTTTCCTGTAGAAGTGCGAATCGTATAGGTATCCGGAGCGGCAACAACGTGATTAGCTGTCAAAACCGTGTAAGTCGGGCCTTGTTTGGTAATAATAAATCGTGACCCGCCACCGCTTGTTTTTTGATCAATTTAAACCGGTGACAGATTCAGCTAATTTTGCAATTTATGGCGAAGATATAGTCAAAACTGGTGCTTGTGCAAAAACAACTATTACTGTTTTAAGACTTCTGCAAAGTACAGTTGCTTAGAGATAGATTTTCCGCTATCGGTAGGGACACGGCACTGCCGTGTCCGACGCAAAATTGCCGTGTCCCCTACCCGGAACTCGCTCTCTAGCCCGTCTAATTTCCTACAAATAACCTAAGCCAAAAACTGGAATTGAGAACCGTTAACTGCCAAAGCAAACGGACTTGCCTGTTCAAATGCACCGACAAGTTCAAAGTTGTCCGTGTCTAAAACTATCCCCACAATCTGTCCGGTAATTATGTTTTCAATCACCATGTCGTTGATAATTCCATCATTATCGTAAGCAATCAAATTGTCGTCTTCAAAGAAAAGGTTTAGTTCTGTTAAACCGTCCGTCAAACCGATGCGATCGCCCTCGTCAAAATTAAAATCTGTAACGACATCTGCTCCATCTATACCAAATGCTTCATCGTTGCTTCTGAGCACGAATATGTCAGCACCGATGCCTCCGGTGAGCACGTCAACTCCCCGATCGCCTGCTAAGAAATCGTTGCCCTCATTGCCGTCTAAATCGTCGTCTCCTTGCCCTCCCCGCAGGATATCGTTCCCGAACCCTCCAAAGATAAGGTCATTTCCGGCGTCGCCCCTAACTAAGTCGTTGCCATCATTTCCATCCAGGCGATCGTCCTCTTTCCCGCCGTAAATTATGTCATTTCCGCCGCCACCAGCGATAATATCATTGCCATTATTTCCTAACAGCCGTTCGTTGGAATCCGACGAACCTCCTATAGTATCGTTGCCGTCTAGTCCCCAAACTCCCCAAGAAAAAGACGACAAATTTCCATTCCCTACGTTAATCTCATCGGGTGTAGCGAATCCCAAAAGACGTGGCCCGCCCCCAGCAAATACAGGAAATCCATTCACATCGGCAATGAGATTGTTAACCGTTAAAGCCATAACTATGTCCTTTCAAAAATCCTGTTAGCTGTATTATATATGTTAATTCTTGCATTGGCAAATAGCAAGTGTTAGTGGAATTGTTGTCGCAACTTTATTGGCTAATTTAGTGACAAGCAACCAGTTTGCTAATTATTAATTACCAATTACCAATTACCAATTGCCAGGGCTGTGCTTCATTCAACCCAAACCTGCTATATATCTCGCCTCTGAGTCAAATAGCATTAGTTGCTGACACTATCCGCTACTGCCTACCGCTTATAATGGGTGTTACCCCCCAGGCGGTAAACACGTTAATATCACCTATAACGTCGAGACTGAGAGGTTGTTTGTGAATAAAAGTAAAAGTCCCTGGGCCCCTCGTCCGAGAAAAAACCCAGTTTCCGATACCCACACACAAACTTTACAAACAGGATTTAAGCTCTTTACAAAGCCATAATCGCCGATCGCTGACATTTTTTGGCAAAATCCACTGCTTTCAGGTGTTTTACTCATGTCTACTCCTAAATCGTCTTCCCATCAAAACAACAACTCTGTAAAATCGCCAGCGACAGATATCGTTCCAACAAAGCAAGACAGTAACAATCTGCCCAGCGAACCAAGTATAGAACAGCTACTGGAAGCTTTGGCGGGCAAAGTACCCAGTCAATCTTCTGAAATCGAACCGTTGAAAACGTGGAAACAAGATTTACAGCGATTGTTTCAATTTCTCGGCGATCGCCACGTTTTAATCGCAGTAATGCAACCGGGAACTTTTGCCCTGCGTTACGCTAACGCGGCATTTTGTCGCTTGGCTGGTTGGGAGGAAACGCCCTTGGCAACTCAATTTACCAACGGTGGGTTTGCAGAAACCGACATCACTCTGCTGGAACTGTTGGAGGATTGGGGCGGCAGAACAGCAGAACAATTGTACCGTCGCCACCTTTTGCACTGGGTATTTAAGCAATATTATCAAATTGACATTGACGGTTTGCGGGTGCTAGACCAACCTGTCACGGCGAGTGTAAAAAACCCCAAACACCGAGAAGCGAGATTCATTGAATTTTGGCTGGGTTCGGAACAGTTAAAAATTACTCGAATTGACTCAAAAATAGATGAATTCGCGGATATTTCTTTAAGATTAATGCCTCTTGCAGAACGGGAAGCTTGGCTGATGCAGCCGAATCAACTGGAAAATTTAACCAATCGATTGCAGTTGGATAATTACCGCGTAGAAGGTTTGTTGCTGCTAGAAGGTTTTGATGTCACCGTGCAGGAGCAAATTCGGCGGCTGACTCAGTTATTGATCGATCAAGATTCGATGCTGCGGCCAGACAAATTTGAGAGAATCGATCGGTGTTTGCGATCGCTCTTCAATGCTGACGGCACTTTGTTGCTGCGACCAGACGGCGATCAGGTACAGCTATTAGTTGCAAAAGACGGCCAAAATTTGCAGCCGATTCTTTATTCAATGCACTCCCTAGAAGCTTCTCACTTTTTGAAGGCCACAGCAGCAAATCAAGTTTGGAACGTGCCAGACTTGCGTAGGGAGTGCGAAACCGAGTGCGATCGAACTTTGCGGAGAATGGGAACTCGATCGATGCTGCTGGTGCCCCTGGTAGTCAAATCCGTCACCCGTGAGGGGTGCGGGGTGCGGATTTTGGGAGTCGTGGGGCTGTTGTGCGATCGGCCAAACCACTTCAACGGCATTGACGCTCAACACGCCCAAGAACTCATTCCCGCTTTCATTGCAGCCCTGCGGCAAGCTATCCAGGAGCGGTTTACCCACATTCACAATATCCACCCCGCAGTCGAGTGGCGGTTCGCCCAAGAAGCAGAAAGGCGAAGTTGGGGACTACCTCCAGAAACAATCGTATTTGCTGACGTTCATCCGCTGTACGGAATTTCGGACATTCGCGGTTCTAGCGATGAAAGAAACCGAGCCATTCAAACTGATTTGCTCGAACAATTTCGCTTAGGTTTAGTCATAGCTGATGCTGTTTGCCAAACACAAACTACCCACCTCGGCGAGCAACTGCGGCTCGACTTGCTCGACTACATCCAGCATTTAAAACAAAAAGTAACAGTCGATATGGAGGTGCGAGCAGCCGAGTATTTAAACGAGCATTTAGAAGTATATTTTGACTATTTTGTGCAGTGCGGGCCCAAGGTTCAGGCAGCCGTTGAAGCTTACCAAGCAGCCTGTGACAACGAACATAACTGCGTTTACAGCGATCGCAACCGCTACGACCAAATGCTGAACCTAATCAGCACCAAACTCCAAGAAACCTGGGCCCGCTGGCAAGAAAAAATGCAGCAAATTTTGCCCCACTACTGCGACATCGAATGCACCGACGGCATCGATCACATGATTTATGTAGGAAAATCGATCGACCCCACATTCAGCCAGTTTCACCTACACAGTTTGCGGTACGAACAACTGCGAGCTATTTGCGATTGCGGCCGCACAGTTTTTCGCCTGCAAGCCGAGTCTCAAATCAACATGGAACTCGCACATTTAGTGTTAGTGCAGAATACCACGATCGACATTTTTCACAACGAAAACACCGAAAAAATGTTTGATGTCAAAGGCACTCGCGACATCCGCTACGAACTTGTCAAAAAGCGGATCGAAAAAGCCGTTGACAAAGACGCACAAGAGCGAATTACCCAGCCAGGAATGTTAACGGTAGTTTATTCAACCGAAGACGAATGGGAAGAGTACCAACAATACTTGCGTTACTTGTCTCGCGAAGGTTGGGTAGAGCCAAAAGTTCAGACCGGCATGGTAGAATCACTGCAAGGAGTCAGCGGTTTAAAATTCGCCCGCGTGCGTATTTTACCTGAACCGGAATCTATTGCTACTATCTGTGAAGTTACGGTAGTCAGCGATTGAGAACCCGTTCAATTGCCTGTTTTAGGCCCAGTGCGATCGCTCCCATCTTCTGCTGTTATAGGCCCAGTGCGATCGCTCCCATCTCCCAGAAAAACGGTGCAGCGAAAGCATTCGGGACTCAAACACAAGACCGAGATTACATTTAAGATGTTTGTTGACACCAACGACCCAGCCCACCTTTTTACTTAGTGTATATTCCGTGTGATTGGGAAATCGCAAAATACATGATCCGAATCACACAAAATTAAGATTAAGTAGTGTTAATCTAATGATGCTCGGCTCCTGTAATTTATAACTTAAGAGATGTTAACCTTATCAAAATACCAAATAACTTATACTCTGCACGAAGGGGTCGAAACAATAATCTATCGCGGACAAACACCGACAGATGCGCCCCCAGTAATTTTGAAAGTTCTCAAAGCCGAATATCCCTCCCTTGAAGCCATTACCAGGCTCAAACACGAATATCAAATCAGCCAAAATTTAGACAGCGAACACATCGTCAAAGCTATCAGTATCGAAACATTTGACCACCGATTAGGAATCGTTTTAGAAGACTTGGGCGGCGAATCCCTCGCCAAACTGCTGGAAAGAGAAACCTTGAGCCTGCAAGCAAATTTAAACATCGCCATCCAAATAGTCAAAGCCTTACAATACCTGCATTTTCAGCACATTATTCACAAAGACATTAAACCCAGCAACATCATAATTAACTCGCAAACAAAACAAGTAAAACTCACCGACTTCGGCATTGCTACAAAACTCAACAAAGAAAATCCGCAATTTAACAATCCCAACTCAGTCGAAGGCACCTTAGCCTATATGTCACCCGAACAAACCGGGAGAATGAACCGCACCCTCGACTACCGCACAGACTTTTATTCCCTTGGTATCACATTATATGAAATGCTGACTGGAAAATTACCTTTCCGCAGCAACGACCCATTAGAAATAGTTTACAGCCACATCGCAGTTCAACCAATATATCCCCATCAAATCAATTCAGAAATACCTGTCGCTATCTCTGAGATAGTGATGAAATTGATGGCAAAAAATGCCCAAGATAGATATCAAAGTGCGGCCGGATTGTTAGCCGACTTAGAAATTTCTTTGCATCAGTTAAAAACCATCGGACAAATTGCCGACTTCATCCCCGGACGCTTAGATATTCTCAGCCAATTGTTAATCCCCCAAAAATTGTACGGTAGGGAAAATCAGGTTAATGAATTGCTAGCAGCATTTGAACGTGTAAGAGGGGGTTTAGCCAACAATTTGTTAGAAAAACCAGCAACCTTAGAACCAAACCCGCCCCCATCAGGAAGCAGCGAATTAATTCTAGTATCAGGCTACTCAGGCATCGGTAAATCAGCCGCAGTAAACGAAGTTAGCAAACCAATTACCAGGTCAAAAGGTTACTTTATTAGCGGCAAATTTGACCAATTAAAACGCAATATTCCTTATGCCTCATTAATCCAAGCATTTAACTCCCTGCTGCGGCAATTGCTAACAGAAAGTGCACTTTCATTAGAAATATGGCGCACTAAAATTTTAACAGCAGTGGGAACAGACGGCCAAGTAATTGCCGACGTAATTCCAAAAGTTGAATTAATTATCGGCAAACAGCCAGAAGTCCCAGAACTCGCCCCTGTAGAATCCCAAAATCGATTCAATCGGGTATTCAAAGAATTTATTCGCGTTTTCGCCCAAAAAGAACACCCCCTAGTTATCTTTTTAGACGATTTGCAATGGGCAGATTCAGCAACATTAAAGTTGATGCAAATACTGATAACTGACCCTTACCAGGAATATTTGTTGCTAATCGGTGCCTATCGAGACAATGAAGTTAGTCCGACCCACCCCTTAATTCAGACTGTAGAAGAAATTGAAAAAACTGGTACCATAGTCAACAATATCGTGTTGCAACCGCTGGATTTAGCAAATGTGACGGAATTAGTCACTGAAACACTTAACACTTGCACAGACAAAATAACAAATCTAGCGGATTTAATCTGGAATAAAACGGGCGGTAATCCTTTTTTCTTGACTCAATTACTCCAAGCACTTTATCAAGACTCTCTTTTAAAATTTGAATTTAATCACATTACAAATGAGGGAAGTCAAAGTGGCTGGTATTGGAGTATTGATGAAATTCAAGCCATTGGAATCACCGATAAAAGTGTGGTGGAACTGGTAGCTTCTCGCATTGAAAAGCTGCCTGCACCCACCCAAGAAGTGTTGAAGCTAGCAGCTTGCGTGGGAGATAAATTTGCTCTGGATGTGCTGTCACTTGTTAGCGAAGAGTCAGCTAATACTACCGCAACTGAACTTTATTCAGCTTTGCAAGCCGGGTTAATTCTGCCCTTGAGCGATGCTTATCGCATTCCTTTAGTTTTCGATCGAGCCGAATCAATCAATCTCAAGTTAGATACTTCGCGGGTTATTTACAAATTTTTGCACGATCGCGTCCAGCAAGCGGCCTATTCCCTCATTCCCGAAAACGAAAAGCAATCCACCCATTTAAAAATTGGTCAATTACTGTTAAATAATACTCCAGCCGAAAAGCTCGAAGAAAACATCTTTGATATTGTCAATCAATTGAATGTGGGAATTGAAACGATTAGCCAGCCAGCAGAAAAGACGCAGTTAGCTAAACTAAATTTAACTGCGGGACGCAAGGCAAAATTGGCGAATGCTTACGAGGCTGCTGTGAGGTATTTGCAGGTTGCTATGGAATTATTGCCAACAGATTGTTGGCAAAGCCAGTATAAATTAACATTGGCAATTTACGAATCAATGGCAGAATCTGAATACTTAAATATTAACTATGAATATTCAAAAAAACTGGTTGATATTATACTGCAAAAATCTCAAGCTTTGCTGGAAAAACTGAATGCTTATGAGCTTCAACTCCAGTCTTACAACGCTCAAAATAAACTTGTAGAAGCACTAAATACAGGACTAGAAGTTCTGAAATTCTTAGGCATTGTTTTTCCTCAAAATCCCAAATCAATAAATATTGTACCGGGAGCGATTAATACAAGACTGAGCTTAGGAATTAGGCGAATTGATGATTTAGCCAACTTGCCAGAAATGACCGATCCCAATCAAAAAGCAGCCATGCGAATTTTATCAGGAATTCTCAGCAGTGCTTTTCAAATCAAGCCCCAACTGTTACCGCTTCTAACATTTACGATGGTTAAGCTGTGCCTTAAATATGGCAATTCCCCTTATTCTAGCGTTGGTTACGTTTATTATGGCGTAGTTTTGTGCGGGCTAGGGGATATTAATTTGGGATACCAATTCGGTCAACTGGCAATTAAGCTGTTAGATAAATTTTCATCCGGTTCGATCAAAAGTAGAGTTTATGAAGTCTTTAGTTTTTTGATAGCACCCCAGAAAGCCGAACTTAAGTTAGCATTAGGGTATCTCATGGAAGGTTTTAAAATCGGCATGGAAAGTGGAGAGTTGGAATATGCTGGTTATTCTTTATGTATATATTGCTCTTATAAAATGTGGGCAGGAGAGTCTCTAGATTTGATTGAAGAGGAGACAGGTAAATATATAAAATTACTGCAAAAAAATAAACAAGAAGGTTGCTCTGACTACATTAGTATAGAAAGACAAATAGCGCTCAATTTGCGTGACAAATCAGCAGATCCCTGCTATTTAGTCGGCGACAGTTTTGATGAGTTCAAAACGCTTCCTATTCTAATAGAATATAAAATATTTCTTTTCGTTATTTTGGCGTACAATGCCAAGACAGTGCTGAACTTCACATTCGGCAACTATGCCCAAGCCGTAGAAAATTCCATATTATTTGAGCAACATGAAGATGTTGCACCTGGATTTTATGTGATCGCTGTCAATAAATTATACTATTCTCTTAGCCTCCTAGCTTTGTATCCACAAGCTGGTAAAAAGGAGCAAAAAGAATATATCAAAAAAGTGGCAAATCTCCAGAAAAAGATGCAAAAATGGGCTATTGATGCTCCAATGAATTATCAACACAAGTATGATTTGGTAGCAGCGGAGAAAGCGCGAGTCTTTGGGCACAATAGCCAAGCGATGGAATTGTACGATCGCGCAATTGATGGAGCCGCCAAAAACGGTTACATTCAAGAGGAAGCATTAGCCTATGAATTAGCAGGAGAATTTTATCAAGCTTTGGGTAAAGAGATAGTTTCTCAAGCATATCTGACTAAAGCCTATTATGGATATATCCATTGGGGAGCCATAGCTAAAGTTAAACACTTAGAATCAACACATCCTTTCTTAGCAGCACAGACGCGCACAATTCACACCCCAACCCTGGATGTCACCCGCACGGCTACGGGAAATACTACCAGTAGTAGTTTAGGCGATTTCTTAGACTTAGCTACTTTTATTAAGTCGGCGCAAGCCATTAACGGTGAAATTGTTCTAGAAAAATTGTTGACCAAATTAATCAAAATTATTTTAGAAAATGCGGCGGCTCAAAAAGTAGTGCTGCTGCTCCTGAAAAACGATATCCTCTGCATAGAAGCTACTGGCAGTTTTGCGGAGGATAAAGTGACACTTTTACCCTCTATTCCCGTAGAAACTCGTCAAGATGTTCCCCTGTCTGTGATTAATTACGTACACCGCAGTCAAAAGCATCTGGTTTTAGACAATGCGACTGTCGCCGAACCTTTTAATGTAGATACCTACATTCAGAAATATCAACCAAAATCAATTCTCTGTTTGCCGATTATTTATCAATCTCAGCGGCGCGGAATAATTTATTTAGAAAATGCTTTGACAGTAGGGGCTTTTACAGCAGAAAGAGTAGAAGTATTCAAAGTGTTAATTTCTCAAGTGGCTATTGCTGTAGAAAATGCTGGTTTGTACGCGCGCGAGAAAGAAAAATCTCAACAGTTAGAAAAATCTTTTAATGAACTGCAACAGGCGCAACTGCAACTCATTCAAAGCGAAAAAATGTCGGCTCTCGGCAACTTGATTGCAGGGGTTGCTCACGAAATTAACAATCCGCTCGGTTTTATTGCGGGCAATCTTGATGCTGCTGCTGAGGCGAGCTTAGATTTGATTGATTGCTTACAACTTTACCAAGAAAAATTTCCTAATCCTGGAGATGAATTACAGGATAAAGCATCGGAGATCGATTTAGAATATTTGATCGAAGATTTGCCGAAAATGCTTTTATCCATGAAATCAGGTACAGAGCGCATCCGCAATATTAGCACGTCTTTGCGGACTTTTTCCCGCGCTGATAGTGCGAATAAAGTGTCAGCAAATATTCATGACGGCATCGACAGCACTTTGATGATTTTACAGTATCGCCTGAAAGCTAAAGATACTCGCCCGGCGATTAAGATTATCAAAGAATACGGAGATATCCCGCCAGTTAAATGTTATTTTGGGCAACTGAATCAGGTATTTATGAATTTGCTGGCAAATGCGATCGAGTGTTTTGACGAATTCAATCAGGGTCGCACTTACGCTGAAATTGAAGCTTTACCGAATACGATCGCCATTATCACTCATCTCGGGGAGGATAACAACAGCGTGGTGATTAAAATCAAAGATAACGGTCAAGGGATGTCATCGGAGGTCAAGTCGAAAATATTTGACCATTTATTTACTACCAAAGGAGTAGGAAAAGGTACTGGTTTGGGGTTGTCTATCAGCCGGCAAATTGTAGAAGAAACCCACGGCGGTAAACTAACTTGCGAATCGGTGCTGGGAGAAGGTACGGAATTTGCGATCGCCCTGCCGCTTTGATAAAATTTATTCACCACTTTTACGGAATCAGTCATTGCCAATTGTTTAATCTCCAATCTCAACTCTCAAATGTTATGACTGGTCATTAACACATAGTGGGAAATTTGTCAACTCCTAAATATCTATCAAATAGTCCACAGTTCACTGTTTAAAGCAGGCAGTATGCAGTTACATTGTTAGCTAAATCACGTAATAACTGTATTTGATAGGAGTTTTTCGAGTGAACGCTGCCGAACAAGCCAAAAATATAGAAGTTGCCAGCAAAATTGCTGCGGTTGTTAATTTATTCAAGTCCGAATTCCCGGATGCAAAAGTCGATTTGAAACCTTGGATGAATGACGAGGATACCAGAGAACTTGTAGATCCAGATTCGATAGACATTGGCTTCCATTTTCCCGGTAGAAGTCGCTTGTTGCAAAGCCGCAGCATTTTGATTCAAATCCGATTTTACCAAGATCCGGTGGAAGGATATCGGCGGGCGATCGGCGTTGAGGCCGCCGGTTACGATCATACTGGTCAGCAGTGGCACTTTTCTACTGTGGAAAATTGGAATTTTCTCGGCATAACCGAACCTGCGGTGGAGTCGGCGCAAAAACTCAAAGACTTTTGCCAGCAGATTTTTGATTTGTTTAATCAGTCATTCGGCGATTGAAATCGCTTCTACACGAACGAAGTCCGCCGACGCGGACTAAGAAATTAGGACTTACGCATTGACAAAATAACCAAACAGTGAATTGATAAATATAGGTCGTCTACTTTCTAAATATCGGACAATGAGAAAAATAACTAAGGCTCTTCAGTAGTTAATATGCTAAATGAACAGCTAAGCCAGGAAAGAAAGACAAATGAGGCTAGAAAAATAGTTGGTAGAGTCATTACCGGGGTTGACAGAGGAAACTCATTTATTATTAACTATAAGCAAAAGCTAGATGGGTTAGGTAGATTGAACAGCCATGACAACGAAAAAGGAGATAAAGTTTTTAACAAAGCTGTTGAATATAGAGGGAATAAAAGTAATCTCACATCGCCAGCATGAAGGGATTGGAATAATTTTACAGGTGGAAGGAATCGGTAAGGAAAGTAACTGTCCACGTTGGGGAAAAAAAAGTCATAGATTACATCAAAATCATAGATACCTAGTCAAAAATTTACCTTGGGGAGAGAAATTTGTATTTTTAGAAATTAACAGACGACAGTTTAAAGGCGAAAAATGTGTCTAGCCATTTAGTGAAGAGTTGGAGTTTGTCAGAAAAAGAAGAACCTATACAAAAAGGCTAGGAAGAGCAATAATCTAAGAAGTGTTAGAGAACGATATCCACAGCGTAGCGAAAAAAGGGGTGGTGACAACAGAAGAAATAGAAAGGATGTTAAAAGACGCATCGAAAGAATAATTGAAAGCTAAGCCTAGCGAGTTGAAGAGATTAGGGATAGATGAAATAGCTGTAATAAAAAAAAAAGGAAATTACTGTGCAGTATTAATAGATTTAGAGAAGTCAAAGTAAAGTGGGATATTGGCAGGAAGGAAACAACAAGAAATTAGGGAAGTGCTGCTCGGATAGGGTAAAGAGGTATTAGAGCCAATAGAAGAAGTAAGTATAGATTTGTGGAAAGGTTACAGAAATCTAGTGATAGACTTGATGCCAAAGGCTCAGGTGGTCGCCGACTGATTTCATGTAATGGCACAAATAAATAAGGAATTAGATGCCCAAAGGAAGCGAGAAAAGAGACAGGTAGAAGATTTAATTAAAAAAGCAGAATCGTCAGAAGAGAAAGCAGACCAGGAGAAAGTTTTAGAAGGATTGAATAAAAGTAAATATGTGTTATTGAAGAACGAATCAGATCTAAATGAAGAGCGAAAAGCTAAACTCGTGCAAGTTAAAGATGTATCTTCTCCTCTCAAAAGTAGGCATGAATTAAAAGAAGAAATTAGAAGGATTTTCGAGCAGGCTAATAATTGGTTAGTCGGTTTGTTGAAACTGGGAAGATGGCTGTCAGGAGCTAAAAAATATTTTCCCGATAGTCAGAATACTATTATTCGTTGGCTAGATGAGATTATTGCTTACTTCGATTATAAGACTACGAGTGGTGTTGTCGAAGGCATCAACAATAAGCTCAAGTTGATTAAACGTTCTGCTTACGGGTTTAGAAACTTTGAAAACTTCCGTGTTAGATGTTTGCCTACTTGGCAGTTTGACTGTTAGTTTAGCATACTAGTTACTGAAGAGCCACAAATTTACCAAAAGCTCCAGACGAGAGTATTCCGCTTCCGGTTCTGACTCCACCTCCAGCTCCCCAGCCGAAAACTGTAAATCATCAGCCGTTCCCGCTGCTAACTCGTGAGGAATTGCAGCAATATTATTACTAATTTAGCTGCAATACTTGTCAACAAAACTCTGCAATCCTGCCTGATATCCTGCTCCTACAGCCTGAAATCTCCACTCTCCATTCTTTCTATACAAACGACCAAATTCTACCGCTGTCTCTCGCGAAAAATTTTCTTTTAATTCATACCGAACCAGTTCGCTTTTTGTATCCAAATTGGAAACTTTGATAAAAGCATTTTTGATATTGCTAAAATTTGCCCTATTTTTATCTGCTTCGTGAATAGTCACAACAAAAGTTATTTCCTCAATGTCAGGATTAACTCTTTTTAAGATAACGCCGTAAATAGTCTTATTCTCTTGACTTGGGTTGTTTTTATCTCGAATCACTTGCAGTACCGAACTGTCACCGGATTGCAGATTATTGTAAAAGATAAAATATTTATCGTTAGGTATTTTGCCGTCAGCACCTAGCATAAATGCAGAGACATCAATCTCGTAGCTTTGTCCTGCCTCTGTCACCTGCCAACCGAGGGCGATCGCCATTTTTTTTAAACCAGGCGCTTCTTTAGAGATATTAAATCTCTCACCCTTACTTAATTGCATTGCCATCAGCTTATTTGTTAAACATCAAACTTTATAGCGTTCATGTTAATATTAAGTGCGGCAATAACTTTTGTTCTTTAAGAAAACTTAATATTTTGCTTCTAATAGGGAGCTTGACTAAAAATATGTGCTGCCGCTATCCGAATTTATTGAGATTTGCTTAGAGACAATTACCTAAGCAAAAACCGGGCTTTCTACAAAACCCGGTTTCTACACTTAAACTTAATTTGACTCTACTTTTGAACATTTTCAGAACTAGGTGGCAACGTCACGAAATTCCCAAAAGCTCCAACCGTTGGATAGCTTTTTTTGCCTAATTGAGTTGTGTAAATACTGACCACACCTAAATTTTGACGCTGCGTTGTATTGTCTAGCAAACTTTCGATCGTGTCCCGCTGCGAAGTTAGCAAATTCTTGCAACTGCCGATCAAAGTATCTGTAATCCCGCTCAAAGCTTTAGGCACCCGAGAATCTTTGCACACAGTGCTTTCCAACTCGGTTTGGAGTACGCCGGAAGCATAAGTTAGGTATTTGTCTCTCCCAGGATTTGTAAATGCCATGCCGGCGGCTAGAAGAGTCAGAGCGATCGCGACTTTTCCCACATTGCCGAAAAAATTAGAAGTTGGCTTGTTAGTATTCATTGCGTTATCAATATTCATTTTTTTTAGCCCCGTTGATTTATAAGCTTCTCTTGATTTAAACTACACCTCCTCAGAAACACATTTCCGAAAGGAGGGGACAGTTTTTAGATTGGAGGCCAGTTGCGAGTAAGTCTCTCACTGGTTTACCTTCCTTTTACGTTTCTCCCTCCCTCAAATCCGGTAAATCTTCAACAAAACATTTAGCTGGTTCCCAGGCGCAGCCTGGGGACGAGGAATTTAAACTTAGTTTCGCTTTGATTTTTGCCTCTCAATCTCCCGCTGCAACTCTTCAATTTGACGGCGCAAAGCCTCCGTCTCGCTGTTAGGCGTTTGCGACTTCACATCAACCGCACCTTCAGCTACAGCCCGCTTGTAGTTCCCCAACTTAATTTGGCGGTATTCTTCGGAACTGGCCCAGTCTCGCAAATACCTCAGCCGTTCCACCGGGAAAGGGTGACTCAGCATCACGCCTTGGCCGCCGTTGTAAAGTAAAAATTTATACACTTGGTTGAGATTGTCTCGATCGAGCTCTTGATAGTTGTCAGACTGGCGTATAAATTCTTGCAAACTGCATTGGTCAGCATATTTACTGCTAACTCCCGCAAGTTTCATCATCGTCTTCATCACACTGTTCAAGTCATCCGTCACCAACAAAGCCGCCCGATCTGCCGACAATTCAGCCTTGCGCCGCCACTCGTAAAAAGCGAAAATTAAACCGCTACCGACCATATTTCCCAAACCGAAAGTCATCTCGCCAATTGTCGATGCGACGCTCATCGCCCACGTCGCCATTTGATTTAAAGTTGGATGGCCGCATTTAATGTGTCCCAACTCGTGAGCCAAGACTACCCGCAGTTCCGCCTCGTCCAACAAGTCTAAAAGACCAGTGTTTAATACTACATAAGGCTGGTTTTTTCCCAGGGCATAGCTGTTAACTGAGGGATCCTGAGAAACAAACAAACCCGGTTCTGGAAAAATATCTAAAGCCTGCACGCACTCCCGAAATATATGATAAATGCTGGCATATTGGCGGGGCCCGACTTGAATGCTATTTCCCATTAGGTAAACGAATTGCGGTCGTTCGTAGACAAATTCTACAAATTTGCTGGCAATTAAGTCAAATCCAGGCACGCTTCGCAGCGCTTCCTCAGCTTGGCGATCGAGCGGATGCTGAAATGCTTCGCTAGAAATTCCCGTATAAGTAGGCATGGTTGTTGCAAAAATTACAGTTAAGATATCAGTATTGCCGATGGCTGCGGGTGCTAGCTGGTGGCTGACTTATTAATCTTATCGCGACAAATCTGGAACTATTGTAGAACAGGCATCTTGCCTGTTCAAATCATTAAACTATTGTGGAACAGGCATCTTGCCTGTTCAAATTAGCGTTAAAATTGTGATTCTGGTACAGGCGCGATCGACAAACATCTTTCACAGTGCCTGTGTATCGCCTCACCCAAAAATTGGAACGTGCAAAAATGGCTATCCTGCGACTCGAAAACGGTACAACCTACACTCAACAAAGCGACATTACCCGAGAACTCGCTTCCTTAAACATTCAACTCAACCGCTGGCCCGTGGGTGACAGCGCTGAAATTCAAAATTTGTTAGCTAAAGATGCTCTTGACGAGAATCAAAAAGAGCAAGTGCTGCAAGCCCTCGACGGCTACTTTCAACAGTTGTCGGAAAGTGCAGGCTATCAGGATCGCGACTTAATTGTACTGCACCCGGACATTCCCAACCTCGACACCATGCTGTCCAAATTCAACAAGTGTCACATCCACGCCGATGATGAAGTCCGCTATATCGTAGCAGGCGAGGGCATTTTCGGCTTCGTGCGGCCCGACGGCAGCCAAGTCGAACTCACAGTGCAGCCGGAAGAATTTATCAACGTGCCGGCGAATACAGAACACTGGTTTTATTTGACAGCAGCCCAGAAAATTAAAGCGGTGCGCTATTTTACCACTAAAGAAGGCTGGACGCCTGAGTATACCGATACGGAAATTCGCTCGCGTTTAGCTGCTGTTTGAACAGTTGACAGTTGACGGTTGACGGCAATCTTCAAATCATCTAAAAATCCTCAAACCCCGCATTAAATTTTGTGGTTTGAAGATTGCAATATGCTCAAAGCAACCGCCTCCGCCACTTTAATCCCATCAATCCCCGCCGACAGAATTCCACCCGCATATCCTGCACCTTCCCCAGCAGGATAAAGACCTTCTGTATTCAAACTCTGATAATCTTCCTTGCGTTTAATCCGAATCGGTGAAGAAGTGCGCGTTTCCACCCCAGTCAAAACCGCATCATCCATCGCAAATCCTTTAATCTGCTTGTCAAAAGCCGGAAGTGCTTCGCGGATAGCTGCGATCGCATAATCTGGCAAACTTTCGCTCAAATCAGTCATCACAACTCCCGGCGTATAAGACGGCTGCACACTGCCTAGCGCCGTGGAAGGGCGATTCGCCAAAAAATCACCCACAAGCTGCCCAGGAGCGTTGTAAGTGCCACCTCCTAACTCAAATGCCCGTTCTTCTAGGCGACGCTGAAACTCAATTCCGGCTAAGGGATGACCCGGATAATCTTCCGGCGTGATACCCACCACAATCCCGCTGTTAGCATTGCGTTCATTGCGAGAATATTGACTCATTCCATTAGTGACCACTCGCCCCGGTTCTGACGCAGCCGCCACTACCAAACCACCGGGACACATACAGAAACTATACACAGAACGGCCGTTTTGGCAATGGTGAACCAGTTTGTAATCGGCGGCACCCAAAAGCTTATGGCCCGCCCGATCGCCAAAACGACAGCGATCGATAATACTTTGGGGATGTTCCACCCGAAAACCAATGGAAAAAGGTTTTGCCTCAATGTAAACCCCGCGCGAAAACAACATTTCAAAAGTATCGCGGGCGCTGTGTCCCACCGCCAGAACTATATAATTACTAGCAATATATTCTCCGCTGGCGAGGGTAAGTCCCTGCACTTTTCCATTTTCGATGTGGATATCTTCTACACGAGTTTGAAACCGAATTTCTCCGCCTAATGATTCTATTTGGGCGCGAAGACTTTGGACAATTCCCACCAGTTTGAACGTGCCAATATGCGGTTTATTAATATATAAAATTTCCGGTGAAGCTCCTGCATTCACAAGTTCCGTCAACACCTTCCGCCCATAATGTTGAGGATCTTTAACTTGGCTGTAGAGCTTGCCATCGGAAAAAGTACCCGCACCACCTTCGCCAAACTGAGCGTTAGATTCTGGGTTGAATTCTGCTTTTTTCTTCCAAAACCCAAAAGTATCAACCGTGCGATCGCGCACAGCTTTTCCGCGTTCTAAAAGAATGGGGCGAAATCCCATTTGTGCCAGCATCAGACCTGCAAACATACCGCACGGCCCTGTACCAATCACAATGGGGCGAATCGTCAAATTGTTGGGGGCTTGCGCTACATAGCGATAACTCGTGTCTGGTGTTACCATCACATGAGGATCTTTTTTGAAGCGCGCCAAAAGTTGCTTTTCCTGTGTCGTTTCTACATCCACAATATAGACAAGGAGGATTTCTGCTTTTTTACGAGCATCATAGCTGCGCTTGAAGATGGAATAGCTGAGCAATTCTTCGGGGGGAATTTGCAGCTTTTTGACTATAGCACTGGCGATCGCATCTTGAGGATGATCTAGGGGGAGTTTTATTTCGGTTATTCGTAACATATAGTGGGAAGAAGGAAGAAGGAAGAAGGAAGAAGGAAGAAGGAAGAATAAAAATCCCGAACAGAAGTATTATAACTATTTAACCGGGCATCCTATGGGCGCTCGTCCTCGGTCGATCAATTTTTGGTTTTTGAGCGGATAATTGAAGAAGCGTTATAATAAACAAAAAATTAAGTTTTGTAAAGACCCTTGACTGCAACATTCACACCCAAAAACAGCCGCACCTGGCACGCTCTCAACCCTCTGTGGCAAGGAGCCGAAGACGCAGTACAGAAGGGTTTGCCCCACACCAAGCTCGCACCGGCATGGCAAATACTGCTCCTAGGCGACGGTTCCCCCACCCGTCACCTGCAACTGCTGACAGGGGAACCCACAGAAGTAGATGTGATCGATATGTCTTTAGTGGGTGAAGACGCAGACGGCGCGCCCCAGCAAATTGTTGCGGTTCCGGGGCCGCGCCTGCGCCGCCAAGTGTGGCTGCGGACTGCTTCGGGACAGCGCCTGGCCTATGCGACATCTTGGTGGGAAGCGAGCCACGTAGATGAATATTTGCAAAATAAATCGTTGCCAATTTGGGCTAGTTTAGCGAGGCTGCGGACAGAATTGTATCGCGATGTGCAGGGCATTTATTGTGGTGATTCGGCTGCTTTGGAATCAGCGTTTGAAGAGTCGGGCCCTTTTTGGGGGCGGCACTATTTGTTTTGGCATCACGGGAAGCCATTGACTCTGATTTATGAGGTTTTTTCTCCTTATTTAACTAAGTATTTGGGGTCGATGCAATTGGATGTTGATTGAGACTGAGATCTTGCGCCATTATCAATCAGGCTTTCAGGGCGGGCTAGAAGCCCAACCCCTACTCCGCACAATAAAATTCATCTCTTGTGGAACAGGCCGGAAAGCCTGTTCTCAAGAAGAAGAGGAAAATTAGGAGGGTGTAGAACTGAAGCTTTTACTTATTTCATTGTTGTTCGACGAAATTTTACTCGCAAACCGTCGCGAGGATGAGGCATCGGTATTGTGATCAAATTCAAATCTTGATCCGGTAACAGATCCCACTCGTACTCCCGAACCATCTTTGCTGCAAACAACTTCATCTCTAATCGGGCAAATTCTTTGCCCAAACATTCTCGCAAACCGCCGCCAAAGGGCACGTAGCTGAAAGGTTTAGGCGATCGCTCAGAGCTAAATCGATCGGGGTCGAATCGAGCTGGTTCAGGATAAAGTTGACTATCCTGATGGGTTTGAGTAATCCCAGAAACCACGGTCCAACCCTTGGGAATTTCATAGCCGCCGAACTCACAAGCATTAATTACTGTCCGAAAAACACCTCCAGCCGGTGGAACTAGACGCAGCACTTCTCGCAGCACCTGTTCTAAATAAGTCATTTGTTTGAGCTGTTCCAAGGTTAGCGGTTCAGTTGCGGGGAACTGCTGCTGTTCGGCCCGCACTTTTGCCATCACATCGGGATGTTGGGCTAGCAGAAGGCAAAAAGAGGCGATCGCCGAAGTTAAAGTTTCGTGTCCCGCAAACAGCAACAACAGCACTTGATCTTTTAACTCATCCAAACTCAAACTATTTCCCTCCTCATCGCGAGCCGAAATCAGCAAACTCAAAGCATCATTGCCACTATGGGTTCCTTGTTTGCGATCGCGAATAATCTTTTCAAGTTCTGCCAACAGCAGCTTTCGGCACTTTTTAGCTTTACCAAACTGACTCCACGGCACATCTAAAGGAATCGAAAATAAACCCTTAGACCAAGTTTCAAAATAATGTCCTAGCGCCGTTTCCGAACCTTTTTCCATCCCTACTAACAACTTACCCGCAACATCAAAAGTATAATTTCTCAGTTCAGGATACCAAGTCATGGTTTCCATTTTGACCCATTTTTCCAAATAGCGCTGAGTGATATCTTCCATCGCACCGATGTAGCCGGCTAAAGCTCTAGGCTGAAACGCTTGGTACAGCAACTTGCGCCGATTTTGGTGGTTAGCACCCGTTTGCAGTGACAAGGAAAGCGACCCTAAAAGCGCTTTGGTACTCGGAGGAAAACTCACAACAAAATATTGGTTTTCATTGCTTAAAACAAACAAACTAGCCTCTTGGCCACGCACAAACACGGTAGGCTGTCCGAAAATGCTGGTTTTGAAAATGGGCCCGTACTGCTGGTGGCGTTTTTTGGCAAATTGGGAATCTTGCAAAAAGTTGAGGGTATCGCCAATTAGGGGTAAACCGAAACTACCGGGAGGTAATGCCATTTTAGATTTTAGATTTTAGATTTTAGATTTTTAATATCATATCAATTTTAGTTGGAGGGTGGGCAATACGCACCAGACAAATTTCTGGTAAAATAACTTTTCTCTGTTTGTATCCTGTAGGGTGTGTCAGTCTTAAGGTTTGTACAAAAAAAATCAGGTTTTTCCAACTGATGCAAATTAGTATTTTCACCGACAAACCAATTTAATTTTCTGGTCTTTTAATCGGAATCTCGATTATAAATTCAGTGCCTTTCCCCACCACCGATAAACACTTAATTTCACCTTTATGTTTTTCTACAATAATTGAATGGGAAATCGCTAAACCCATCCCCGTTCCTGAACCGATCCGTTTGGTAGTATAGAACGGGTCAAATATCCGTTGCTTGACTTGATCGGTGATACCTGGACCGTTATCAGCAATTCTAATCACAGCGAGAGTACCTTCTACCTCTGTACGAATGCGGATAATTCCCGGATGTTCTAGCGGTTCTTGTAACACGTCAATAGCGTTAGCAATAATATTCATAAACACCTGATTCAATAGTCCGGCGTAGCACTCCACCCGTGGCAATTTTCCGTATTCTTTAACGATTTGAATTGCTGGGCGATGGTAATCCGTAGCCACTACGTTAACGGGCTGAACTTTCAAACGGTGTTCTAAAATCATCAATGTGCTGTCGATGCCTTCGTGAATGTTAACCTTTTTCATGTCAGATTCATCGAGGCGAGAGAAATTTCGCAAACTCCGCACGATATCCCGGATGCGAGTGGCTCCCACCTGCATAGAAGACAGCATTTTCGGCAAGTCGTCTAGCACAAAATCCAGCTCTAACACCTCTATTTCCTCCTGAATTGCTGGAGAAGGTTGCGGGTATTCATCTCGATACATTTGCAGCAGTTTCATCAGGTTTCTGGTGTATTCTTCTGTGTAGGTAAGATTGCCGAAGATAAAGCTGACCGGGTTATTGATTTCATGGGCAATCCCCGCAACCATCTGACCGAGACTCGACATTTTTTCGGCCTGCACGAGTTGAGTTTGAGCTTGCTGGAGCTCGCACAGAGTTACTTCGAGTTTAGCAGCTTGTTCTTGCGCTATCCGGGCTGAATCGAGGCTTTGAGTGTAAAGTTCAGATTGACTGATGGCGATCGCCAATTGATCGCCAATTGCCTCCATTAACTCCACTTCCTCTTTTGTCCACTTACGCACCTCGCTGCAAGAAATGCAGCTAACAACACCAGTTAAACCTCCGGCACTTTTAATCGGCAAATCCAAAACAGACTTGCAACCAACCTCCAAAAAGAACTTTTGTTCTACGGGATCGCTGACAGTTGTAACATCATCTATTTGATAAACTTCCAAATTAGCGATTTTTTGTGGCAGCATACCCGTTATGTCAGCAGGAAAATAACCCAAAAGCGAGGACAAGTCATCATTCTTAGCTTCGTGGACGACATCCCAAGCAGGCGGCGAAGCGTCGGGCAAATACCAGATAAACACACAGTGATCGACTTGCAGCAAGTCGCGAATCTGCTGCACAGTTGTTGCCAAAATAGTATCTAAATCTAGAGATTCGCGGATATTGCTAGCTAGCTGGTTCAGCAGCGCTTCCTGCTCCGCTAACTTCCGGAATCTCGCTTCCGAAGCTTGCAATTTGAGTTGAGCTTCTTTTTGTTGTGTAACGTCCAAACCCAAGCCGATTAAGCCTATCGCGCTGCCGTTGGCCTCTTTTACCTTAGCTTTAATTACCTCTAAATGGTGATTTTTACCGTCAGCAAACTTGATAATTTCATCAGCATAAAAAGGACTATCTTGACTCCAGACTTGCACGTCAGACGCCATGCAGTTAGCAAATGCTTCCGCTCCCAAAATTTCACAACAGTGAGATGCTGCCAAAAATCTTTCTTCAGGAACGTTCACAGATTCGCAAAAAGTTTTGTTAACCAACAGCATCTTGCCTTTAGTGTCAGTCAGCCACACCCAAATGGGAGCGTTGTCAATAATTGCCCTCAAAGTTTGCTTTTGTGTGGCGAGAGCTTCTTCTGTTTGTTTGCGCTTAATCCCCAGGGCGATCGTATCGGCACTTGACGCCAAAGCAATCAGGGTTGATTCGTTCAACTCTTGGCGAGCAAACATCGCGATTACTCCCAGCAACTGATTGTCAACAATTAGCGGATATCCAGCAAAAGCCACCATTCCTTCTCGTGAGGCCCATTCTTTGTCGCTGACTCGGGGATCTTCTTGCACACAATTAGTGATGTGAGGTTGTCGCTCCAGGGCGATTAAACCAATCTTGAACTCGCCGACAGCAATGCGGCTGTGAGCGCCGTCAATATGAGTATATATCCCCGCGCTTGCTTGCAGTTGCAATACATTTCCGTCTTCATTCAATGTCCAAATCCGAGCAAAGGCAACATCCAAATGGCGCACAACTGCATCGGCGCAATATTGCAAAGTTGTACGCAAACCCTGGTTTTGAGTTAGAACAATTCCCACATCTGCTGTGAATAAAGAAAGTTTCAATTGTTCTGCTAAAGCTTGTTCTGCTATTTTGCGCTCTGTAATGTCCGTAGCAGCACCGAGACGCTGCTTAATTTTTCCCTCCTCGGTTCTGCTAAATACAATATTCCGGCTGACTAACCAGTGCCAACAATTTTGTCGATCGCGTACCCGATATTCGTACTCAATAACTTCGCCGTCGGGAGCATTTTCTAATTGCTGAAAATATCCGGGAAATTTAGCTAAGTCGTCAGGGTGGATGATGGTGGGCAGTAGATTGCTGCCCATGTTTTCAACTTCTTCGGCGGTATAGCCGAGGATGTCACTGATTTCGCGGTTGCTGTAGACATTTCGCTGCTCGCTTTCATCGTAAACAAAGAGAAGATTCGGACTGGTATTGGCAATTCGCTCAACAAAACGCTGACTCTCTTGCAGCGCTGCTTCTGCTTGTTTTTGAGCGGTAATGTCGCGGCCGACACCATACATCAATTCTTCCTCCCAGAAACGGCTACCAGTCCAGGCTATCCACTTGTAAGAACCGTTCCGACAGCGCCAGCGGTTTTCAAACCCAACGGTATTATTCCCCGCAGCCAGACTTTCAGCTTCTTTTAAAGTAGCTTCGCGATCGTCTGGATGCACGAATTCGAGGAAGAGTTGGCCAATCATTTCTCCTGGGGAATAGCCGAGTATTTTTTCTGCTGCTGGGTTGATGAGTTTTACATAACCGTCAAAACCAAGGACGCACAGCAGATCTAGCGATAGGGTAAAAAAGAGATCGCCCCCGTTGGGTTCGCTGGAGGGGCGATCGTTTTGGGCTACGACAGCAGAGGCGTTTGAGCGCGCCGATACCGCTAAAAAGACAAAATTTGCTATTGCCAAAAATCCCAGGGCGAGTGGGCTATCGTAGAAATTATCACGACTGCCAGCTACCAGCCACCCGTTTAAGACAAGCAGTACAATTATCAAAATTGAGAATACACTGCCAGGGGCGATCGTCGCTACGCTGATTTTTTTTTCATAGTTCTTTCTAGATTCTGCCTTTTCTATTCTGGTGACTACTGCCGTAATTTTTGTCCACAACACTTGCATTAAGTTCGAGAATTTAGTGCTTTTTGATTCTTCGATACGAACAGAAGATTTCATTTTTTTACTCTTGATCCCGTTTTACTTTTGATGAGCCAAAATTACAAGAATAAAGATGTTTAAATATTGTAAAACTTTCCTAGCTTGCGAAATCTAGCCTTTTAAGATTTGCGTAAATCTACGCAACCCCACCAGAGAATTAAGTGTATTTACGGAATTAGGGAGCAATCTCTTTTTAGGTGGGGTGGGCATTTTCTACTTTTTCCGGCTCAGAGAGAGAGTTTATCTATAATACTACGCTACTTATTGTTGTTAGTCATTGGACATTTAGCCTAATTTAGGTAGTCCTGGACGCAGAACCTAATTATGTACGCTGCACATGAAGATCCTTACCGGGTTATAGTAGCGTGTTATACCACTTTTTGCGTCCAGGAATGACCGCGTTGGATGTACGAAAATACTGCGTGGAGAGTCCTGGCTGTGGGTTAAACAGCCCGGAATATTAGTCAAGTTCAAACAGGTTGAAGTTGAGCATAAATTATGAAGTTAAAATAAATATAAACTGCTGATTTGTGAAGATAAAAAGAAAAAAACCTTCATAGCAGTTTTTCCTTGCAGGAGATGTTCGCCCGTAATGGTTAATTAGTAATTGGTAATTGGTCACAGGCAATTGGTACTTGATACGAGTTTAAAACACTAAATATCAATTTTGTTCTGATTCATTTGCAGGCGACGGGAGCCACGCAGCTTGGCGACCTAGTTGCTGTTGCCGAATTCGCTCCAAATTTCCCGCAGGAATAGCAGCTATAAGCTGCCGGGTGTAAGCTTGCTGCGGCTGCCTGTAAATGCGCTCAGCAGTGCCAATTTCCTCGATTTTACCTTTGTTCATGACGATCGCGCGATCGCTCATAAACTTGACCACGCTCAAATCATGAGAAATAAAAATATAAGTCAGTCCAAACTCTGTTTGCAACTCCTTCAGCAAATTTAAAACTTGCGCCTGCACCGACACATCTAATGCCGAAACCGACTCATCGCAAATAATAAACTTAGGATTCAAAGCCAAAGCTCTAGCAATACAAATTCGCTGCCGCTGTCCGCCCGAAAACTCGTGAGGGTAGCGCCGCATAAAATCGGGATTTAAACCCACTCTATCCAACAAATAAGCCGCGCGCTCGCGCTGTTCTTTGTGGTTCTTACCAAAGCGGTGAATTACCATCGGTTCCATCACCGCATCCCCAACATTTAGACGCGGATCGAGAGAACTAAAAGGGTCTTGAAAAATAATTTGCAGATCGCGCCGCAGCCACCGCAATTTGCGATCGTACTCTTTTTGCATCCGATAATTAGCCATCCACTGCGATGCCGAAATACTTTTCGCAGGAGGCGTAATTTCTTGACCTTCAAAAAACACTTTACCGCTGGCGATCGGAATTAATTGCAGCAAAGCTCTCGCCAAAGTAGATTTGCCGCAGCCAGACTCGCCCACCAAACCCAAAGTCTCGCCCGGGTAAACCTCAAAAGAAATATCGTTTACCGCCATAAACAAGCGTTTAGTTTCGCCAAACATTCCCTGCACCGGAAAACCGACTCGCAAGTTATCAACAGCTAGCAAAGGGCCGGAAATATGCGGCAGCCGAGGCGGTTTTCCTGTTGCAAAAGCGGAATTTCCCCCGCTATTGTCGCCGTCTAAATCGGCATTTTTCTCGACAATTACTAATTCGCCACTAGCATTTGTGGTGACATCCATAAAATCGGAAACTGTCGGCAAGCGGCGCAGTTGCCGATCGAGAGTTGGGCGGCAAGCTAATAAACCTTTTGTGTAAGGATGTTGGGGATTACTGAAAATTTGTTCGATCGCACCGCACTCAACAATCTTGCCTCGGTACATCACCGCCACGGTATCGCCAATTTCAGCAATGACGCCCAAATCGTGGGTAATAAAAATCATTGCCATGCCTCTAGAGTCGCGCAACTCGCGCAGCAAAGCTAAGATTGTTGCCTGCACGGTTACGTCCAAAGCCGTGGTAGGTTCATCAGCAATTAATAAAGTTGGATTGCAAGAAATGGCCATTGCAATCATCACGCGCTGGATTTGACCGCCTGAGAGTTCGTGGGGATAGCGATCGAGCATAGCTTGTTTTTGGCCGTTGACAAGCTGCATCAAATCGCGATCGTCCTCCATCACTGCTTGATTTCCCGCAGCAGCCCGGGAATGCTCTTGCCGCAAAGCCAAACACCGCTGCCTGAGCTCATCGTCGCCCGGTAGCAGCTTCACTTCTTGCAGCAGAGAAGCAGCTTGGCGCCGCGCTTCTGTCTGGGACACCTGTTGGTGCAAACAAATGGCTTCTGTGAGTTGAAATCCGATCGTATAAACGGGATTTAGCGAACTCATCGGCTCTTGAAAAATCGTCGCAATCTGGCTGCCCCGGTATGTTTGTTTTTCCCTGTCCGGCATTTCCAGCAGATTCACAGGCCCATTGCTAGCGCCGTCTTTTGTCGGAGAAAACCAAATTTCGCCATCGATTTTCGTTGACGAACTCGACAGCAAACCCATAACAGCCAGGGATGTTACCGATTTTCCCGACCCCGACTCTCCCACGATGCCCAGAGTTTGCCCTCGCTTGACCTCAAAGGAAATGCCGTCAACCGCTTTGACGGTTGCAGACGCATCGCCTGCGTCCGCAGATTGAAATTGAACCCGCAGGTTGCGAACTTCTAGGACGGTTTCACTCATGGAAGTCTATGACAAAAATTAAAGGGAGATTAAGTGGATTGTAGCAGGGCCTGTTCAAGGCAGAAGGCACGGGGAAAGTTTTAAGATTGCTTCGTTCCTCGCGAAGCGTGGCAATCTGAAAACTCAGAGCTAGTTATAGCGGATCTCAATCAGGTGAGGTACTCGCGGGCTTTCTTACCAATTCCGCAATCGAAAATCGAAAATCGAAAATCCCAATCAGTACCTCACTCAATTGACAATTGCGATAAGTGCCTTCTGCCTGCAATTTTCCTCAAAAACCTATGACTTGAGTGTCAGCAGGCAGTGCAGTGGCCTCAGAGACCTTTTTAAACACAGTTGCCTGCTCGTTTAAGGAATTAGGTCTGGCCTGTCCGGGATTGGTGCCTTGCAACTGAAGGCGCATTTGACCTTCGGGAGTCAATTCAAAAACAGTCTCAACGGTTTCTGTGCTGCTGAGGCCGACATCAATGTGCATCGGTTTTTCACCGAGATTAACTTTGTACCTCATTTCTTTGGCGCGGGCGGCTCCGTCGGGGCCTTTAGCCATGAGAAACAATTTGCCTTCTGGGGCAAAGACGAAGGTGAAAGACTGACCGGAGGGGACTGTGCCTTGCCATTGACCTAGGAGTTGCTGGTCGAGGTTGCTAGCGGCCGGGGCTGCTGTTTCTTGGGCAATTGTTGGTGTTGCTGCGGATGCTGGGCCGAGTGAGGCGTTGAAGCTAATGAGGATGCCCAAGCAAAGGCTACCTGCGATCGCTTTACCAATCATTTTTGAATTAGACATGAGACAGATCTAAAAATTGGTTATTTGTTTTGTACACTGTAGCGGTAAAACCGTACTTTGTTTAGTTTAAATCCCTTTTATGGATAGATATAGGTTGCGGTTCAAACCTGCAACGCAGTTGTTATCCCCGGACTAAAGCTTTTCCTGAGCTTGTTTAAGGGTCACGGGGCTTTCAGTTTTTTTTATTGTAAAATCCAATACAAATCCGGCTTAAGCTGCACAGTTCGCTGTTCTGAGTTGATTGTTCTTCACTCAAAACAGCTAATTGACTATTGCGTTCGATCGCACCCCCAGATAGTTTAGCAAATCGATCGCATTAATAGTCTGTCATTAATTTTTTTCAGGATCGGGTTCGACTTGTTCTGTCGGAGATTCCGGCGCGGGTTCCTGTGGATTTCGCGAGCGTTTCATTCGCTCCAATGACTCTGCGTAAGACCAAGCCACGTTAACAAGAAAAGCTTTCGCCATGGCGGACAAATTTTGTGCATCATCGGTTTCAGGCGCTTCAGCTTTTTGGTTGCCGTCGTTCATCATGTTTTTGTTTTCTCCCGTGCAGGTTTTTATAGCGATTTTTTGCAGTCTGCGATCGATACCCACAAATTATGATTTTTCTTGCACCCGCACCCTAATTATCTTTGAGGATATGACCTTGATTACCACGAATAATATCATAAATACGCTGATTGGATGACCACATCAGAAAGAAACCTTAACTTCGCTGGTTGCCCGCAGCACTGACTCTTGCTGGAAAGTGCGCTTGTAAGTTTCGATAATTTCATGAATAGCTTGATTTTTTTCAGGACTACTTTCATAAATTAAAATAACTATTTTAGAGTTTTCTCTAATCAGAATTCCCGAACTGTTGAGAAACTGCCCGGAGCTGTCTAATACGGTTAGCCCTTCGCGAAAGCGAGGGGTAATAACTGCCTTGACAAACTCCTGCCATTCGGATTCAGAAATTGTCTCGCCTCCCGGTTTGGTTAAGCCAAAAAACAGTTCATCTTTGAGGAGATTTGTTTGCTTGGCATTAGTCTCCGAAGTTTCGGGAAGTTGAGCGCGGGCAATTGTCGCAGGACAAACAGGCAGGATGAACAGCAGGCACGTCACGCAAAGACTGTTAAGATGTTTATTCATCAGGAATTACGCGAAAATTCTATATTGTGGACAGTTGTTTCTAGCGTGCCCTTGAAAGGTTGATTGAGAATACTGCAATATCTCAGTTTTAACCACCGAGTCTGAGCAACGGGTTTTTAACGCGAATTTGATTTAATTTAACATAAAAGACTTCCAACTCAAAAACCCAGTTTCACCTGAGAAACTGGGTTTTTGAGCATCTGTTCTAGTTTATGTATGCTCGACTACTTGATTGCGTCTGTCGTATTAAGTAGCTCAACCTATTTAAACGTCAAACTTTTCAGGTGTTCAGAAACCCGGAAGGGCGAGCACTCTTGGCTGCGCCCCGAAAGCAATCAGGTTTCTCAGTGTTATATTTTTTAGGTGGAGCTACTAATCCTTTAATTCGCGGATACTTCTCTTAGCAGTGTCTTGATACATCTCCCCCATTTCTTTCACGGCTGCTCCTGCCTCTTGGCCAATCTTCTGAGCTCGATCGCCGGGAGAGTCTGAGGTTTCGCGAGCTTCTTGCCTCCATTCCCGCGTTGTTTGGGGTCTTTCAGGATTGTTGAGCTCAGATTTTGAGCTTGCTTGCGTGCTAAAACCTTTGTTAGTGCGTCCCGAATCAACAGTGGTTGTCAGCACCAGAAAACCGACTAGGACAACACTCAAAAAACTCTTAATTTGAAAGCCCTTAAGCAGGGAACTGATACGAGCAATGGCTGTGGAAATCAAATTCATCTCAGTAATACTCCCTAAGTTGATTGGTGATAATTTTCAACATTTTTTCATCTAATTGACTCGCTCCAAAATCAGCAGCTAATGCGAGGTAAAGCCAACATAGCTTTAACTTCCGATTAACCACCTAAATAGAGTTATAGGTTAGCGATAAAATTTGGTAAACACGCAACCTATGTGTCAGCCAATTAGCTTTTTCACACATGAATATCACATTAACAGCCACCAAATAGTTCTACCTCTAACTAAAGTCATAACTTAATTAGAAGCAAAAAACATTTTTTTATACACATGGTTAGACAATTTTTAATCAAGCATGGTATGCAGGGCAAATTCTTATTGCAAGCGATCGCCCGTTTTCACGTCAAACCAGTGCAGCAACTGAGGCGGAAAAACCAGCTCTACAATTTCTGAATTCCAGTGGCGGTCATTTGGCAGCAAAGCCCGCACCGTTACTGACTCCAAACCTTTAACTCGGACGCTAACTAAATTTTGCATTCCCAAGTTTTCCACTAAATAAACCTCACCTTTAATTGCCTCTGGGGCAGACATCTTGCCGGCCTCTGCATCTGCAAAGCCGACGTGTTCCGGGCGAATTCCTAACACAATTTCTGGGGGCACAGTCGGCATATCTGGTAGTCGAACTCGAAAATCGCCCAACTGAGCAAAATTGCCCTGGCATTTAAGCACTAGCAAATTCATTTGCGGGCTGCCCACAAAACCAGCGACAAACTGATTTGCTGGACGAGTATAAATTAAGTGTGGCGGATCGAGCTGCTGCACATTGCCGCTGTTGAGAACTGCGACTTTGGTAGAAAGCGTCATGGCTTCGGTTTGGTCGTGAGTTACGTACACTACAGGAGCTTTTTGGGAGGAAAACAATTGTTTGAGTTCTGCCCTAACTTTTTCCCGTAATAATGCGTCGAGATTGCTCAAAGGTTCGTCGAGCAAAAATACTTCCGGTTGGCGCACTAATGCGCGGCCGAGGGCGACTCGCTGCCGCTGTCCGCCTGATAGTTTTCCGGGTTTGCGATCAATTAATTCCGTCAATCCAAGGGATGTTGCAACTTCCGTCACTAACCGATTGATTTCGCTGGAGGAGATTTTGCGAAGTTTGAGACTCGATGCCATATTCTCGTATACTGTCATGTGCGGATACAGCGCGTAACTTTGAAAAACCATTGCAATATCGCGATCGCCCGGTCTGAGATAAGTGACATTGCGATCGCCAATTCTAATCTCGCCCCTAGTCGGCTGTTCTAACCCTGCAATTAACCGCAGCGTCGTAGATTTGCCGCACCCCGACGGCCCCAGCAAGGTCAGAAATTCTCCTTCGCTGACATCCAAACTAATGTCTTTTACGGGAACAACTTTAGGGCTGTAGGTTTTATTGAGGTTTTTGAGTTGCAATTTTGCCATGATTTTTAAACTGTTGACTGTTGACTGTTGACTGTTGACTGTGTTGTTTGACTCGTTCCCAGGCACAGCCTAGGAACCAGTTCAATCTAAAATCTAAAATCTAAAATCTAAAATCGATTTATCCTTTTACCGCCCCCGCAGTTAAACCCTGAACAATGCGCCGCTGGAATACCAAAACCAGCAAAACCAAGGGCAAAGTTCCCAAAACGGTAGCTGCGGCGATCGGGCCGTAAGGAATCTCAAAGACTGACACCCCGCTGAGTTGAGCTGTGGCGACGGGAATGGTTTTTAGAGATTCGCGAGTCATAAATGTTAGTGCAAATATAAACTCGTTCCAAGCTGAAATAAATGTTAAAATTCCCGTTGTGACTAACGCGGGAAATGTCATCGGCAGTACGATTTGCCACAGCATTTGAAAAGTGTTGTATCCGTCAACTTTAGCCGCATCTTCCAAATCTTTTGGCAATTGTTGAAAGAAACTCCGCATCACCAAAATTGTCAGCGGCAGATTGATCGCAGTATAAGGAATAATTAATGCTAAATAATTATTTCCTAAATCCAAAGCTTTGACAATTTCTAGCAGTCCCAAAAATAGCAGCACCGCCGGAAATAGTGTCACAATCGTCACAGTTGCCAGGATGATTTTTTCGCTCCACAGCCGCAACCGGGCTAAAGCGTAAGCTGCGGGAGCCCCTACTGCTAAACACAGTAATGTTGAACTAATGGAAACAAAAGCGCTATTTAAAATGTAAAGAGCAAACGGGCGGCGCTGGAACAGCGACAGGTAATGATCGAAAGTAATTCGTTTGGGAATGTAGACGTTTGGAATCGCTGAAATATCCGCATTTACTTTGAAAGAAGTTAGCACCTGCCAGAGGATGGGTGCAATGAAATATGCGACTATTAAGAGCGCTGAAATTGGCAAGATTAGTTGCCGGATGTTAAAGGTTTTTTTGGTAGGTTGTTCGCGGGCTATAGACATAATTTGTACCAATGAAATAAAAGTGCAACAGTTGGTTCTCTAAAATCAAAAATCCCAAATCTAAAATCGTTTTAGTTTCCTCCGGCTGCATTGATGCGGGCTCTCGATAACAGGTAAGCGGCGATCGCAACTGCTGCCACTAACAGCAAAAAAGTACACACCACCAAAGCCGCCCCATACCCAAAGTCTAAATACCTCATTACCGTGCTGTAAATGTAGATAGAAACCGTCTCCGTTGCCCCCGCCGGTCCCCCTCCCGTCATCACCTGAATCAAGTCAAAAATGCCGAAAGCTTGGGCAAATCGAAACAGCACAGCAATCACAATTTGTGGCATCAGCAGGGGCACGGTAACTTGACGGAAACTCTGCCAGCTACTCGCGCCGTCAATGGCGTGTGCTTCATACAAATCACCGGGAATTGATTGCAATCCCGCTAGCAAAAGCAAGCTGACAAAGGGTGTAGTTTTCCACACATCTGCTGTAATCACTGCCATCATTGCCAAAGTCGGATCTCCCAACCAGCTAATGCTATTTTGAATCAATCCCAAACGCCTCAAAATGTCGTTAATTACGCCGTATTGGTCGTTAAAAATCCACGCCCAAGCTACTCCCATCAATGCAGTGGGCAGTGCCCAAGGTAGCAGGGAAATTGTCCGCACGATGCCGCGTCCTGCGAAGGATTGATTTAAGACTAAGGCAATGCCCATACCAATAATTAATTCCAGCACAACAGAGGCGACAGTAAATACTGTGGTGTTGCCTAAAGTTTGCCAGAAACGCCCGTCGCCTAACATTCGACTGTAGTTAGCAAAACCGGAAAAAACCAGTTTTAATTCTGTACCGAGGTTTTGGGTGAATAAACTCAGCCAAAAAGCGCGCAATATTGGGTAAGCAAATACTAGCATCAGAATTATCAAAGCTGGTGCTACTAATATCCATCCGGTTTTTTGTTCGCGCTGTCGCATCTTGTCTAATTGCATATTTCTCACCTTTAATTTATTTTTGGGCGGGCTATGAGCAACTGCCCACAATTGAATTAACTTTTTGTGGAACAGGCAAGATGCCTGTTCGGGCGGGCAAGATGCCCAACCCCTACTCCCCACCATAAAAAAATTCACTCTTTGTGGAACAGGCATCTTGCCTGTTTCTGACAGAGGCAAGATGTCAAATTTACGAAGCTTGGGGTTGTTTCAAACTGCCTAATAAATTGCGAGTTTCGCTAGCTGCTGCTTTCATTGCTTGTTCTGCACTCATTCTCCCGGTAAAAGCTGAACTCAAATAACGCTGCAAAATATCAGAAGCTTGAGCGTATTGTGCCAGGGGCGGGCGCAAAGCTGACCGTTCCACTACTTTTAGCAGTTGCGGGTAGTGGGGATATTTTGCGACTATTTCTTTGTTAATAAATAGGGATTTGTAACTGGGAACTAAACCGGTTTGTAAAATAAATTTGCGTTGTGTTTCCTCGCTGGTAAGGTACTGAATTGCTTTCCACGCTTGTTCTGGATGTTTTGAGGTTTTGGCAATTCCCCAGCCCCAGCCGCCCAAGCAGGAACCGCCTGTTTGACCGATACTGCTGAGCATTGGCTCGATCGCAATTTTGCCCCTAACATTCGATCCTTCGGCATTTGCCAGCTTCCAAACATACGGCCAGTTTCGCAAAAAAAGTGCTTTGCCGTTTTGAAACAACAGCCGGGTTTCTTCTTCGCCGTAGGTGGTGACACCCGGAGGAGAAATGCCAGAGGCGATCGTATTTTTGAGAAATTCCACTGCTTTAATTGCCTCGGGTTTATCTAACCCAACTTCAAAAGTTTGCGGGTTAGCCCAGAAGCCGCCGAAACCGGAGAGCACTTCAACAAACATCGCAGATACTCCCTCGTATTGTTTACCTTGCCACAGATAACCCCAAGTTGCTTTTCCCTGTTTTTGCAAGTTTTGAGAGATTTTTACCATCTCTTCAAAGGTTTTCGGGGCTGGAATTTTCGCTTGTTCTAAAATGTCTTTGCGGTAATAAAGCATTCCGGCATCGGAAGCATGGGGAATTCGGTAAAGTTTGCCCCGATACCGCCCGCCTTCGACGTTACCTTTGATGAATTTGGAAAGTTGTTCCGGGGGAATTTTGTCTGTCAAATCGCTTACCCAACCGGCGGCTGCAAATTTGGGAACCCAGACAATATCCATGTTGATGATGTCGTAGGGCGATTCGCCTAAAAGAAAGGCAGATGTGTAAAGATTTTCTATGAGGTTGCTGTCGAAAGGCCCTTCTATGAGGTTGATGCGAATGTCGGGGTTTTTCTGTTCAAATTCTTTGACAAAGGGTTTCCAGTTAACAAGGTCTTGACCTTGCATTAACATGGTGAGCACGACTGGCTGTTGAGTCAGTGCCGGCAGAATAAATAAAAGCAAGACGGCGGCTAATGTGACAGCAAATAAGGCTAAAAGACGGGGACGCTTCTGGCTTCGTTGCTGCGGGGAATTTATTTTTTGCATTTGCTTTTGAGAAATGGCAGTGCGATCGCCTTATTTCTCTCATAACTCGCTTTCTTTTGTTTCGCTGGATTTAGCGAGTTTGTGCAATAAAAATTTAAGTAAACTTTAGCTTACTTAATAATACTTGACTGAAGAATGCAAATTTTGTTTTAAGTCTGTCCAAGGGGAGTTAAGTAGACATCTATCTATAGAGAGATATTGAGAAAGTTGTCTAAGCTAGCAGTTGTCAATCGGATGAAACTCACATCTTGCACCATTCTCAAGAACAGGCTTTTCGGCCTGTTCCACAATGAAATTCATCTCTTGTGGAACAGGCCGAAAAGCCTTTTCCTACACAAGTAATTGAGAATTGTGCAATATCTCAGATGAAACAAAGTAGGGACTTAAGCTTGACCTAAGTCCCTACAGATGCTCGCATACAATCTATATTTATCCGTACTTTTAAGCATTGGTATAACTTTTGTCGATCGCCCAATCGACGAGCTATTCTACTATAAAAACCCGGTTTTCAAGTAAGTCCTAAATACAAAAAACACCGCTCCTCAAAACAGGAGAACGGTGTATAGGGGGTGTTATGGGTTGTTGTCTGGGATTAACCTTAACAAATCACGATCGGCTGAGGCTATGCCTTGTGATGGTTAAAAAATTGGCACAAACCTGCATGATCGCCCGTTGCTTGATCGACCTTTGCGATTAGCCCAACCATTCCACCACAGCATCCTGCTTGGTATTGGTGCGCCGTTCTGGGGTTTCGCGGTTGAATTTCAAGTGGATGGCGCGGTTTTGTTCGCCGTCTGCTGCTACTGCAAAAATCGGATAGTCGATTAAGCCGTCTTGGAAGGACATCTGGAAGCGGAAAGTGCCGTCAGCATTGAGTTTAATCGGCTGTCCGCCTACGTAGACGGTAGCGTCAGGCTCGGTGGCCCCGTAGACGATCAGTTCGGCATCAGCAACTAACCAGAACTGGCGGGGGCGCATCGGGGCGGCGAAGCCAACTCCCGACATACCGACACCGGACATACCAAAACCAGACATGGTGAGACCGGACATACCGACACCGGACATACCGACACCCGACATGGTGAGGCCGGACATACCCACACCCGACGTGGTGAGGCCGGACATGGTGGGAGCCGCCCACATTCCGACGCCGGAGGGGAACACGTAGGAACTGAGAGCTTGTTCGTGGATGCCAACTTGCTGGACGGAACCGGCGACGTGCTGCATGGAACCGAAGACAGAACCCGCTACGCGCAGGGCTTCGGCAGATTCTGCCATGCCGAATATTTGTTCGTAGATGGCGTTGCTGGTGCTGTAACCACCGCCATTGACTGCTTGTGCGAGTTTCTTGGCCGGAGGAACCAGTTCCGCGAATGTTTTGCCCTGCAATTCTTCTTCCCAGTCGAGGGTGATGAATTGATCTTCAATCCAGTCGCTGGGATAGACGGGAGGAACGCGGACTTCAGCCGATCGAGCTAATACCAGCCAGCGGCCATCTGCACAGCGGTAGCCGATGTCGATCGCGTAGTCCCGATCGCTCACGGGGATTGGCACGTACCATTCCCGCGCCAGTTCGTCGCAGGGATATTCTTGAATGCTGTGCGGGCTTTGAATGTCGAGGTTAACATCTGTAACGTCGTAGATCCGCAGGGCGAGTTGCTGTCCTCCTTGGCGACGCAATTCTTCTTTGCGATCGTTGGGAATGTCCCAGTAAGTGTAGGCCCATTCAGGGTCGCGGGGCATTAAAACCACCCGGCTTTCGCCGTAGCCGTTGGGCAAATCTGCTAAACCTTCATCTACAGACGACAAAGAACCGCCTGTTCTATCTTCTTGACCGAGTTCAAACTTTGCTGCTTCCACTGCTTCTTGTGCCTCTAGTTTGCGAGATGGGCTGTAGGAAAATTTGGTGCGTTGAATTTCTTGAATTGATGCCAGAAGTTGCGATTTCCGCATCCGGCTGTAGCGAGAGACTCCACATTCGCTAGCCACTCTGCGGAGTTGTCGCAAAGTCATCTCTTCTAATGGTGGGCGTTCTTTTGCCATGAGTTGGTTCTCCACTAATTTAGGATGGCGGGTTAGATTTTTTTCTTTCAACACAAATGTGTTGACTTTTTGAGTTAGAAACTCTTTTAAATCCACATATTATCGAGCTTCCAAATCTCTCCAACCTTTGAAGCCTTGCTTGTTTTTAGCTTGTCTTGTCCCCCATGCGATCGGGGTTTGGACTTATTGGCTTCTGCGCGCACCGCCCGATCTAAATAAAGCTTTATCTGTCGATTCTTGATTGACAAGATCGATTTTGTGAGTGCGATCGGTGCTGCTAGCAACGCTGTGCTTGCAGCACACGCGCTATTCGACTCCCAGGGGTGCTTAATCCAAGCATTTCTTTGGGATCGCTTTGTCATGACTTAATGTTGCAGACAAATTGCGATCGGGTCAAGGGGTCTTTTCCCTCAATCCTGGGTACTTATACGCATTTTCGTGATTTTGGGGATCAGATTGTCATGGAATCTTGACAATACTCCGCTTGCGGGGATCGTCTCGGAAACTATTGTCAAGATTCTCTGACATGAATTAGATTTGAGATTGAGTCGGCTGGGGCGGTACTATGGATAGAGGAAATTTAGTACAAAATTTGCTAGGCTGGCAGTTGGGCGATTGTCTTATGCAAGCTTCGCTAACGGGCGATCGCAACTACAAACCAACACTCCTGAACGCAAAAATGGTTTGACGCGCTACTGATACAGATAAGGTGGGTACTGCACACCCTACACATAGACGTTCTGCGTAAATCTTGTAAAATCTAAAATCTAAAATCTAAAATCGAATGACTCTAACGCTTTACAACAGCTTGACCCGTCGCGAATCACCTTTTGATCCCCTCGAACCAGGAAAGGTGCGGATATATTGCTGCGGCGTTACGGTATACGATTACTGCCACGTCGGCCACGCCCGCGCTTACATTGTTTGGGACATGGTGCGGCGTTATCTAATGTGGCGGGGATACGATGTGCGCTACGTGCAGAATTTTACAGATATTGACGACAAAATTCTCAACCGCGCCCGCGAAACCAATTCCACAATGGAAGCCGTGGCGGAACGCTTCATCGAGGAATATTTTGTAGATATGGACAAGCTGAATATTCTCAGGGCCGATGAATATCCCCGCGCCACCCATACAATCGACGGCATTAAACGGCTGATTCACGAATTAGAAAATAAAGGTTATGCCTATGCTTCCGGCGGCGACGTTTACTACAACGTGAGGCAGTTTGCAGATTACGGAAAACTTTCCGGCCGCAAGTTAGAAGAAATGCAGGCCGGGGCTAGCGGTAGATTGGAAACCGCAGAAATAGAAGCTCAAAAAAAGCAAGATTCGTCAGATTTTGCCCTGTGGAAAAGCGCTAAACCCGGAGAACCTGCTTGGGATTCATCTTGGGGAAAAGGTCGCCCCGGATGGCACATCGAATGTTCGGCGATGGTGCGCGATTGCTTGGGCGAAACTATTGACATTCACTGCGGCGGTTCCGATTTAACTTTTCCGCACCATGAAAACGAAATTGCTCAATCTGAAGCCGCGACTGGCAAGTCGCTTGCTAATTATTGGATGCACAATGCTTTTGTGACTGTCAATGGCAAAAAGATGTCGAAATCTTTGCACAATTTTATTACAATTCGCGATTTGTTGGATGGGAAGTGGTCGGGCGATACAGCTTTGGAAAGAAGCGAGAACTCAAAAGCGGTGGAACCGATGGCGGTGAGGCTGTTTGTGTTAACAGCGCACTACCGCAGTCAAATTGATTTTACCGAAGAGGCGATCGCCTCTGCAAAAAATGGCTGGCATACTCTTGAAGAAAGCCTACTTTTTGGTGATTTGCACGGTTCCCAATTGGGCTGGGATGTAGATAAAATCAAGAAATTGCCCATAGGGGAGAGTGAGGCTGTACAGCAATTTAGAGCAGCGATGGATGATGATTTCAATACTCCTAATGCTTTAGCTGTTGTGTTTGAATTGGCGAAGGAATTGCGGCGCGAAAGGAATATAATTGTACATGGGGGAAAAACGGAAATGCCTTCGGAAGTGTTGCAACACAAGTGGCAGAGTCTTGTTAAGTTAGGCGAAGTTTTAGGATTTAAAAAACCCAATCTCGTCCCGCTAAGTGCGACTATCAATATCCCTTCCGCATCTTTCAGTATTAATAAAGTTGAAATCATTAGGGGATTAACTGATGAGGAGATTGAGGTGATGATTCAGCAGCGGAAAGATGCCCGAAAAGCTAAGAATTTCGCTGAGGGCGATCGCATTCGCAACGAACTCAAGGATCGGGGCATTACTTTGATCGATCAAAAAGATGGTACAACCATCTGGCACCGGAGTTGAAATTTAGAGTTTTTTAATCGCAGATGAACGCGGATGAACGCACATGAAATTCCATCCGCGTTCATCTGTGTTCATCTGCTGATATCTGCGGTTAAAAACTCCCATTCACAAACTCCGCAACAGCCGCGACAAATTCTGCGGTGGATTCGTAGGGCAAAACATTGCGCCCCGGCATTAATAAACCTTTCGCATTGGGAAAATGGGCTAAATATTGCCCTAATCTTTCATCCGGTTTCTCTTCTTTACCCGCTTGACTGATGCTTGAGGCTGTTTCTCCCATCACAATCAGTGCGGGGCGATCGAACTTTTGAATCGTACCGCTATAATCCTGGCGCCACAACCCCGCTAAAAACGAGAAAACCGCGTGTCGGCTGTCAGGATTTGCCGCCCCTGCCTGCAAAGCATCCAACCATTCGCTGTCAACTTTCGCCGCATCGCCAAACAGTTGTTTCACTGAAAAAGAACGCAAAAACTCAGCGCGTCTGGCGTAGCGATAAAAAGCGTTTCCCAAGGGAGAATCTAACAAATTCCAGACAATTCTTTGCTGTCTTTCTGTCGAATGTTTGTTCATCACAGCCCAAGCGGGAGGCCCTGCGAGAACTAAGCCACGAATTAAATTTGAGTCGCTTTCCTGCTGCATTTTTGCTAAAGCCAAGGCTACCGACAGTAAAGCACCTTGCACGAGTACGATCGCAGGTTTTTTGACTACAGTTTCCAAGAAATACTGCAACTGTGCGGCCCAATCGTCAGGATAGCAAGCCACAGCCGGCATTTCGCAATCGCCGCAGCCCAAAAGGTCGGGATTGTAAATCGGATTAGTGTTCCCTGCTTTGTACCAACTCTCACAAAATCTATGCCAAAAGATTCTTGACAAACCCACTCCTATCGGATGAATTAATAATAAAGGAATGCTATCTAGTGCCGCAGTAGTTGGGTTATAAACATCATAAGCACAGCGATAATTTTGCCATCCGTAAAAGAGCGTTGGTGATTTTATAGACGAAATAGTGGAGAAATCTTGGGTTGAATATGGGGGTTGCATCTTATTTTTTTTTGAATCGATGTTACTTTTTATTGTAATATGAGTAGGTGCGGGTTTGACCCGACCTACATTTGGTAAATGAGAATATAAATAAACCCGCCCTGCGGGATGACATAAGCGTCAATACAAACCTTGATTACTTAATCATGTCAGAACAGCGGATTACCATTTCTTTACCTAACTTGCTGCTAATTGTAGCATCGTCCTTGCTGCTAGTGCTGCTGTGGCAATTGCGGAGCCTGCTAGTAATTCTGATGATATCAGTTGTGCTGGCTGCTTCGATCGTCCCGATCGTGAATTGGGCCCAAACCATGCGGGTTCCCCGCTGGCTGGCAGTGATTATGGTTTATTTAACTCTCATCGGCGGATTTAGCGGGACGGTAGTGTTAATCGGGCCGACGGTCATCGAACAAATAGAGTTACTGCTGCGACAGTTACCACTGTATGTTGAAAGTTTGCGAACTGTGGCAACTAATGTATTGAGTCGCCTAACGGACGATGCCCCAACCTTGGTGGGTCAGTTGGTGGACACTCAATCGCTGACTAATTGGCTGATTCGATCGAGTCAACAACTGGTTTTGCGATCGTACAGTTTAACGAGAGGCATTCTAGGCGGTGTCTTCAGCCTAGTTTTAGCATTATTTATTTCAGGTTACATGGTTGCGGACAGCGACACATTAATCAAAAGTTTGGTGCAATTTTTCCCAAAACCTTGGGACGCAAGATTAGCCGCACAAGCCGCGCCAATCGGTCAAAGAATGGGGAGTTATATTCGCGGGCGAGTGTTAGTTTCAGGCATTTTAGGGATATTTATTACCACAGGTTTGAGCATTTTGGGAATGCCGGAATTTTCTTTAGGCTTGGGTGCGATCGCAGGTGTTACCAACTTGATTCCCTTCATCGGCCCAGTGTTAGGAGCAGTACCAGCATTAATCGTAGCATTAGCTAAAGGTGGCTGGGTACTTGTGTGGGTATTACTGTTATTTGTAATCATCCAGAATTTAGAAACTTACGTACTCGATCCTTTGCTGGTTGGTTCATCGGTTGGTGTGCATCCTTTATATCAATTGCTGTCTGTCTTGGGAGGCGTTCAAGTATTAGGAATTATTGGAGCTGTAATTGTGCCGCCTTGGTTTGCGGGAGTAGCAGCTTTGATTGAGAACTTGTATTTAAAACCGAAACTTAGGAGCGAACATCGAGAGGCAATAGATCAAGCTAAAAATAATTCTGACTTGCCACCTCTTACACCTTCGGCTTGATAGCGTGGAAGATGGGGAAATGGGGCAATAGGGAGAGGGGAATTGAAATATTTAATTTATATCGTTTCTCTTGGAATCGGCATAATATGCTTGAAAGTGCAGTGCGAGCTTAATATCTCGCGAAAAGAACACTCGCGAGATATTAAGCTCGCACTATTAACTAAAGACTAGACTTGAATTGTATGCCTTCGCTCTCCTATGCTGAAATGCCTCTGTGTGGCATCGGCAGTTTCCCTATTAATCAAAGATTGATGTAATAAGTCTAATAACTGGTGACTGATTACTGATCGCTAAAAACTAAGGACTAATTGCCACTTCAATGCGGCGGTTGCGCTGCCGATTAGTATCGGAACTATTATCCACCGAAGGGCGACTTTCCCCATAGCCGATCGCCACCCAATGATACTTCTGACCGAGTACACCCGACAAATACTGCACCACCGCCTGAGCCCGCGCAAACGACACATTGCGATTATCCGCCGCTTCCCCCGCGTCGTCAGTGTGGCCCGCAACCCGCACAGTTGCCCCCTCGTGATTACTCAACTCCGCCACCAAATTGTCCAAAATCGCATTAGTTCCCGCGCGCAAAGAAATACTGCCAGTATCAAACAAAACATCGCTGGGTAGAGTCACCATCAGCCCATCCCCCCCAAACACCGGATTATTGGCATTCTGTGGGGCAGTATTCACCGTTTCAGGGTTCAGACTCGGGCTGCTGCCGATCGCCGGTAAAGCAGGGGCAACACTTGCCGCCGTTTCCGGCGCCGCCAATTCCCGCGACATCAACTGCAAACGCTTTTCCAAAGTTTCCGTCGGGCGGCTGCTGCCCAACTGACTCTCCAAAGCCGCGGTGCGACCAATCAGCGCGTTGAGTTCGCCCTGCAACTGTCTCAAATCCGACTGCAATTTCTCTCTCTGGGCAGGACTGACTGTTGACTGGGGAGTTGGTGTAGCGGTTGGTGGCGGGAGCGCCGGAATTGGCGTTGCTGGGGCGCGTTTCGGGCTGGAGGTCAAATTTTGAGTTACACGCAGCAATCTCTCTGCCAGCGGCATCTCCGTCGCGCCTGACGGATAAATTTGAGCGATCGCCATCCCCAGAACCCACGCAAAACCGCTGCCCACCCCCAGCAGCAGCAGTCGAAAAATCAGCGACAGTACAAGCAAACCTTTTCCCCGCGACTTGGAGACGCGAGTGGGGGGGATTGAAGGTTTTTGGTTAAAAGATCGCGTCATATTTCATCCCTCTCGGTGTACATACCAGATTAATTTCGATACTATCTTACCTATCCGATTTGAAATTTGAGATTTGAGATTTGAGATTTGGCCTCCAATCTAAAATCTAAAAAAGAAACCCGGTTTCTATAAATCTGGGGTTTGGTGGCGAAGCATCGAGGCAGAAACCCGGTTTCTAGTTTGTTGCGTGCCAGCCTGAATCTGTTGGATAATTCAGTAAAACTTTTGGAAAAAAAACCGATGACTGACCCTTTAAATAGCCCTTATCCCGTTCCTTGGGAATGGATTAGTGCCACTCATGCTAAAGTGAGCTCCACTGCCGGCACAGGCCTCCGCTATTATCGCAGTCCATCCCTAGTATCAACTAACGGCCAATACGCAGCTTACAGTCGAATTGAGTTGCAAGTGCAGCCGGAATTCTCCCAGTGTCGGGTTAGCAGCGTCATGTTTGTGGAAAATCTCAAAACCGGCGAACTGCAAACAGTGGCGGCTGCTTCGCCACTGGCCGAAAGTGGGATGTATGGTAGCGATGATACAGATATGTCCGGGACGATCGCCATTTTAGTGCCTGTTTCTTGGAATCAAGACGGTTCCCGCATTCTCGCCCGCGAATTTGAAGCACTTTTCAACTCTTCCGATATGTCCGACTACGGTGTCATTTGGGACAAAAATGATAACTACACTTATACCGTTGCTCCCGCTCGCAGTCTTTACACTCATGCTGTATTGTTGGGTTGGAGTCAAGTTTGTCCCGGAAAAGTTCTGTTCCGCGCAGGCAATTTGGGCGATCGATCTTGGCCTCTTTGTGCAGTGGATATGACAGGGCAAACGGTAGCAGTCACCGAGGACAAACCCCTAGTTTTCGGCAGTCAAGCCAGCACAGACTGGATCGAACCTAAAACTCGTTTTTAGATATTATGGTGGCATTTTCTTTGATAGGGCCAACAATTTTTTTAGTGTCAGGTCAGTCTTTCAACCAATTCATTTTGACCCTGGTGCTGATTATTTTAGCTATTGTTTTTGGTTTAACAGCATTTATTTTTATTCGCATTTTCTTCAATTGGTTGCAGGCGAAATTGGAGAACCGTCCCCTTTTTTTTAGCCGCTCATTCACAAGAAATACTGGTCATTTAACCGCTGATATTTCACAAGCTGAAAAGGTGTTTTTAGAACCCCGATTCGTAGAAAGTGACGGCAATTTAACGGCTACTATTTTTGGAGGCACAAGCGCTATTTCAAGAGCGCTTCAGCCGGAGATGATCTGCGAAAATTCAGCAGCAGTTGCCTATCTCTACAAGCCGATCGCTCTTTGGCACGGGCGCTTAATTTTGCCCTCACACGAACAGCGCCAGCCCTACGGTACAGTCTTTTTTGAAGTAATAAATGCCCCAAAAAAATATAAAAACTTTATTGGCAAAACAGCATTTTTGAAATGGAGTACAAATCGCGAAGTACAGTTTTTTGTCCACGCAGTCAGTCAAGATATAAACTTCACACAAGAAACTAAAAAAAGCCAAAAATCTGGCAACATCCATCCAGATAGATTGAACGGTTGGCGAAATGTCGGCCCTTTAGAAACTCTAGCAGGCAGCAGACTCGAAAACAGCGTGACTGTGATGCTACGCAGGCCCGTGATTGCGATTAATTATAGCAGTAGCGATCGCCATGAACTGACGATCGATCGCGAACCAGTACAAATTATCGGACGTTTCTGCGCCTTAGTCTCAATTTTACAGCGAAAAGAAGGCGACAGCGACAAATTTATTGTCCGGCATTTCAACAAAACATCTCGACAATTTGACGGCGCAGCCGAAATCATTCGGATTCCCCAAGTACAGCCAGACAAAAATGGCGTAGCGAGGTCTACCAATCACCTGATAGAAAAATCGCCCTTAAATCCAGACGGCTGGTATATTTACGGCGAAAGAGACGAAGACAATATGTTTGTAGTACAGGCAATCGAACCCCGCAAAATTGCTCAATTAATCCCAGATGAAACACATTTCGGACTAAAAAAATCTATCGCTTATTTAAGCAGCCCAAATTGGGAAAATACACCAGCCCAAAAAGGGCAAGCAAAAATAGTATTGTTAACCCCAAATGATGCTACAGAAAACGCTTCAATCTCCCCTTGGCAAGAAGGAGATATCGGGATAGTGATTCACAGTTTCGGGGGTATCGGTGGTAAAAAAGGCGAACGGCCACCCCTGGGGATTGTCACCGGACATTTTGCTTTTGGAGTAGCAAAAGTAGTACGCGATCGCTTTACCAGCGAACTGCGTTTTGACATAGAATACAAACAAGTTTACGCCCACAATCCCGACGGAATAGTTGCCGGTTCCAGCAAATGGCAAAGCTACATGGGAGACTTGCAGCGCGGCTGGTTGGGCGATCGCCCGGTTTGCGATATCATCTGTAAATTAGATTGCGTGTGTTACGACTACGATTTTGACGGCATCACCTTGTCGCCTTTAACCGAATTAAACCAGCAACTAGATATCATGATGGCCCGTTACCGCAGCGGAGACGGCACCGGCGCAAGTTTAGTCACGCCAGCAACTTCTTGCGTCCAAGATTCAAGTCAGGCAATTTACGCGACAATTAAAAAAATTACTTCCGAAGTCGAGTCAAATCCTCAGATTCAAGACTGGTTGAAAACACATCCCACCGACGCACAAACCCAAAGATTTCACCAGTTAGTAGCTTTAGGAGAGAGTTTAGAAAAAGTATTAATGCCCCTCGGCATTGTCCGTCCAGATTGGCAGAAAAATCCAAGATTGGCAGGGATTGATGCGGAACTGAAAAAAACCTTTTTTGTGGGTATAGTGAACCTAATAAAAGCTGCTATTAGTTACCGCACAATGTTGCCCAGGCGCACCCAAGATGAAATAGCCAAAATTTTCTTAAAACAGGGAGCATTTTTGTGGATAATTCGCACTAATCAAGTTGGAGGATTTGACCCAGACATTGAGCCACTTGCACCAACAGGCTTTTGAATCAGTAATCGGTTTGTAGATGATTCGGATTTTGAAATCGCTACTATAAAAACCCAGTATGCCTCCACAGACTAAGAGATTGAGGGAGCATTTAAGCGGGATTTGGTATCAGTCAACAATCAACAGTCAACCGTTAACAGTCAACAATCAACCGTTAACAGTCAACAATCAACCATTACCAAGGAGTGACTTGAACAGTGCCGTCTGGTGCCAAAACTACGCGGAAATCAGCCAGTGGTTCCGCAGGTGGCCTGGTGCCAACCGGTTTGTAAAGCAACTCCGACAACGGCGTTTCGGATCTCTCGACTGCTGCCGAATTTTCCGGCTTGTAACCGACAATCGCCCCGTCTTGGGCCACACTCACCCGATAAACCAACTCCGCATCAACCGGAGGCTGATCCTTCACAACTCCATCAATTTGCTGGGAAAGTTTGCCCCTCAACAGGTCTATTTCCCCTGGATCGGTAATTGGCACGGCTGCCACCTCTGGGCTTGCCAAACCTTCAGCAACAGGACTGGGCGTGCTTTCCGGCGAAGTGCTCGACTGCGGTGTGGGGCTAGGTGAAGCGTCCGGCTGCGGCGCGGGGATCGGAGTCGGCGAAAGCGATCCAGCGTTCGGAGTTTGAGTCCCGGGCAGCAAACCGTCAGCAGGGGGGGTGGGATTGGGATTAGGCGAACCCGATCCGCCCGGATTCGGCGTCCCCTGATTCTGGCCCGCAGGATTGGGCTGCGGCACCGGATCTCTCTGGCGCTGGACTTCCGGCACCGGTACCAAGAAAAATGCCATCGCAGCCAAAGCCAAACTCGAAACCCCCACGACAGCAGGCAAACTCCGCTTCGCCAAAGGTTCGGCAGACTTGATATAACGCCTGGAAATAGGGGTTAACTGCAGCGACAATTCCGGCAGCGTCTGCGTGTCGGCAAAAAACTGATCGATCGCCTCTACCAAGTCAAATAGCTGTACCGTCGTCAAATCAACTTTTGCCGACAGTTCTGTTTTTTGATCGATTTGGGTTGCGCTGCCTGTGGAGGCGGGTAGAACGGTCAACCGGTGCAAGTTCCCGTCAATTCTGTGTAACTGCACCATACCCGCATTCGGGCCGTAGCGATCGGGATAATGCACTCCGCTCATAAATTCTTGAGCGTAGCTGCTGACGGCCCTCACCAAGCTTTCAAAAAACTCCCGCCCCCCCGTCAGGGGCTCGCCGAGACCTTTCACATAGCATTCAGCGCTCATTAATATGGAAAGCACCGGCCGTATATCTAACTGGCTGGCTGCCGAACCATCGCTCAACCCTTCTAGAACTAGGGTGCAATTTGGCAGACTGTACTGACGCCTAATAGTCATTTTTTATTCAACTTCTCCATCAAACAGGCTAACCCAGAAGCGCTGCATTCCGGCTGTGCCTGTACAAAATAGCAGTTTGCTCAACAAGTTCAAAGCTAGTTCGTTGAGCTTGTCGTCGGAATCGTAAGCTGCAACTAGCGATCGCTTGGGGTTCATGCGCGATCGAAAGTGAGCTCTAAAGCGTTCTAAATACTCGGCCAGCGGCTGGTTCTGGTTGAGGGGGATATTTCTCGATCGCAACTGCTGCGAGTCTAGCAGCAACTGCCGAATTGTGGCTGTTAACTTACGCGCCATATTGCAGGCGATCGCCACCAGCGCTTTTGCCTCCACAATGGTAAGGGAGCGGCGCTGGGTATAGCGTCTCAGCGGGTTAGTATTACGCATCAGCCAAAGGGCAACCCGATTTTTGATAATTGATTCCAATTCCAGGTCCTTTGACACGGCAAGCATTTCTTCCGCACCTCCGAGATACAAGGCTTCGATCGCCAGCAACATCAAGTCAATTTGCAATCTGGCTCGGCGGGGACATCCCCCATCGGAGGGCGACAAGTCTGGCAAACTGTCTAAAATTAACGGGTTTGACTGGGTAAGCGAAGTTTCTGACGGCATTAATATCACGGCAACATCCATTCCAAACAAACTATACGGGCACGGGGGGTCTTAAGCAAGACAAATTCTCAACCAAGAACTTCTCTGGGATACTTTATTTTTATCATTGACTTTTAGGTATATTTTCTAATTTAGCAGCAACCGACCGTCACAGGCGAGCTCCGGCGGCGGGAGTTCTATCGCCCACTCCCCCACCCCCACCGCCACTTTGTGATTCCTTGCTTCATGAGGAGTGAAGGGAAGAGTCCGAAAGCGACAAAGAATTACCCATTTCCCATTTCTTATTCTCTATTGGCATCAATCAATGTTCCTGCTTTTGGGGTTGCACCGCCGCTTCTCTTTGAGCCGTAAAATCAGTAGCCGCCGTCTTATCAGTTAGACTAATTTTTCCCTTGAGGCTTTCTTGCTCCACAATTCCGCGCATTTTAACAGAACTGTTTTGACCCGTTGCTGTGGAGTCGCTGCAACCAGCTAAATTAGCAACCGTACCCGACAAGTTCAATCCTTGAGTTTCCCACTTACCAAATAGAGAAGGTTTCTCCTGGGCTGTTTTTTCCCTGCCCTCCCTGCTGCCCGATCGCAAATTACCGCTCAAATAAACACCCGATTGCTCGATTGTCAATACCAAAACATCAGACTTCAGACATTCTGGCAAACTTTTAGCATCGAAGCGATAACTTCCCCCAATTGCCGGAGCCGCCTTTAAATTTGATTCGCCGTAAGCACTCACTAATTTAAACAGCAGCAAAACAGAGCCGATCGCAATCCCGTAAAATGCCAGCGATTTGAGGCTTAAATGATTCATAATCTTGGTAATTAGTAATTGGGCATTTGGCATTGGGCATTGGGCATTGGGCATTTGGCATTGGGCATTGGTACTAACTCACAAGTAACCAATAATCAATAACCAATAACTAATAACAACTACCAACAGTCAACAGTCAACAGTCAACTGACTACATTTGAGGAAGTACCGACGCCAAGTGCGATCGCACTTTAACGTAACACCGCGCAATCAGCAGCGAAGAATGACACTGCACAGCCAATTCATCAGTATACTGTCCCAAAGTTTGGCGCTCAATTCCCCATTCCCGACTCGTACCCGCAATAGTCAAATCAGCATTAGCAGAAGCAGCCACCACTGCTTGAATTGGCTCAGCAGCCTCCACAATAGGAGTTTCAATGCGCGATCGCACATCAACCGGCAACTGATCCATCACTCGCTGAAACTCATAACTCAGAGCATTTTCAGCTTCCCCGTCAACCGCCACCCGCAGCACCGTCAAACGGCGTTCCTCGCTATTAACTAACAGTCTCAGCGCCAATTCTAACCCCAAATCATCGTGAATGTTTGCCGCGTAAGGTACTAACAAGTTATTCAATTTTTCCCGACCTCGGTCAACAAAAATTGCTACATCCACCTTAGCGTTGCTGAGAATTTGGCCGACACGTCCTCCCAAACGGTTGCTGGTAAAAGTAGGCCTGTGCCATCCTACTAAAATCAAATCTGCGCGATCTATCTCGGCAATTTGTGCCGTTTCCCGGGCTACATCATTAGTAATCCGAATGATGGGATGTACCAATTTCCGCGCCTCCGGCAGTTCCAAAGTATCAATCAATTCTGATAATTTCGAGCGACGCTCTTGAATAATGCGATCGGCTTCTGCCGGCGTACTTTCAAAGGCATAGTCATCATTTAATTCTATCAAACTCAGAGGATGAACCGCCGCCGACTTTAAATCATCACCGCCCATACCAGCAGCCGGCTGCGCCAGCGCTACCGCTAGTTGCAGTAAACCTTTCTGCGTGCTGGGATTGGCAACAGGTACTAAAATTCGATAAGTGGGCAGCAATTTGTTAGCAGTTTCTTCGCTGCTGTCAGCAATTTGTGAATCTTCTAATTCTGAATCCTCAGAGTTAACTTCTGAAATATCTAATCTAATTAACCGTTTTGGATAAGTCCACTCCAACAGTGGCGAAGTCATAAAAGTTGTCACTAACGCCATGATGACTAACATCGTAAATAGCAGCGGCGAAACTACGCCCAGCGAAAGACCGATATTCAGCACAATTAGTTCAGTCAAACCGCGAGTATTCATCAGCCATCCCAGCGCTGAAGCTTCGCGGTTGCTGATGCCGCAAACTCTTGCCGCAACGTAAGTGCCGACATATTTCCCAATAATAGCCACTCCTAAAACTGCGGCACACAGCAGCCACAATTCTGGACTGTTGAGGAGGCCGATTTGAGTCCGCAAGCCGCTGTAAGCAAAAAAGATTGGCAGCAGAAATATTAGTACAAAGTCTTCAGTTTTTTCTGCTAATTCTCTGGTTAATCCCGCATTTTTAGGCATGGCAGCACCCAGCAAAAATGCACCGAAGATTAAATGAATGCCGATCCATTCAGTAATTAAAGCCGATGCTACAACTCCCATGTAAATTCCCGAAAGCACTAACTGTGTTAATCTACCCGTGCGGTTGTATTGCTTGGAAAGCCGCTGCAAGAACCAGCGGACTACAGTCAGCATGAAACCGATGTAAATTAAAGATGCAATAATTGTCGGCAAAGCACCGAGCATCGAATTAGTACGAGTAACTGCGATCGCCACCGCTAACAAGCACCAAGCTGTCACATCGTCAACTGCAGCGCAAGTCAGGGCCAGCGTCCCCAATTTGGTATTCTGCAAGTTGTGTTCTGTAATAATTCTTGCCAGCACCGGAAAGGCAGTAATTGACATGGCAGCGCCCAAAAATAGGGCAAAGGCTGTAAACGAAACGCTATTATTTGAAACTATGGGATACAGCAGCAGCGCTAGCAAGCTTCCTAGAGAAAACGGCACTAGAATGCTGACGTGGGAAGTTAAAATTGCTATATCTAAATTGCTTTTGAGATACTTGGGATTCAGTTCCAAACCAATCAAAAACATAAAAAATATTAGCCCCACCTCAGATAGCACGTTGAGGAAGGGAACGGCTTCGGCTGGAAAAAGTGCTGTTGCTAAATCTGGTGCAACTAAGCCAAACAGAGAAGGCCCAAGCATAATTCCTGCTACAATTTCTCCAATGACTTGAGGTTGTTTGATCGCTCGAAATCCTAAACCTACAAGTCTCGAAAGTGCGATGACAATTAGAACTTCAAGCAGGACGAGAATGGGTATGGGCATGGCGTTTTTAGCTTTGGGATTTTTGCGGATCGAGAGGGCAGTGTACTAAAGCCGACAGAATTACCGAATCGAAAAAAATGGATACCAGCTCGATCGAAGGTAGAAGGCACAAGAGGCGCACCAACAACGCCATTCTCTCACAAGCGAACAAAGGCTTTGGCAACCTTCCACCTGGATTTTTTGTTTTTAAGAAGCTCTTGCAAGTAACTTTAACCGCAGCGTGCACACCCCGCACCCAACCCGCCCATTAAATCTCACATCCGGGTGCCAAGCCAACCCTACGGATATCAGATTGTCAGAAAAAGTAGCGCGCTTGTGATAAACTAGAAAAGTTGTTTAAATTCGCACATCCGGGTTTTCGGGTGTTTCGAGGGTGCAAACCTTCAGAAATACGACCGGGTGGAGGATTAACCCGAATCAGGAGTTAAAAATACAATGCCAGTAGTCAGTTTGGCTCAAATGTTAGAGTCAGGGGTTCACTTCGGACACCAAACCCGTCGGTGGAACCCGAAAATGTCTCCATACATTTTTACAGAGCGCAACGGGGTTCACATCATCGACCTCGTGCAAACCGCTCAGCTTATGGAAGACGCCTACGAGTACATGAGAGTTGCCTCAGAAAAAGGCAAAAAGTTTTTGTTCGTGGGTACGAAGCGCCAAGCGGCCGGGATTGTAGCCCAAGAAGCTCAACGCTGCGGTGCTTATTACGTCAACCAGCGCTGGCTGGGGGGAATGCTCACCAACTGGACGACGATTAAGTCCCGCGTGGAGCGCCTCAAGGATTTGGAGCGTCGCGAGGAAATCGGCGCCCTCGATTTGCTGCCGAAAAAAGAAGCTTCGGTACTGCGCCGAGAAATGGCCAAACTCCAGAAATATCTGGGCGGGATTAAATCTATGCGGAAGATTCCCGACGGAGTGGTGCTGGTAGACCAACGCCGCGAGTATAATGCGGTGTTGGAATGCCAAAAGTTGGGAATTCCGATCGTCTCTCTGTTGGACACCAACTGCGACCCGGATTTGGTTGACATTGCGATTCCGGCGAATGACGATGCTATTCGATCGATCAAGCTGATTGTCGGCAAGTTGGCTGATGCCATCTACGAAGGTCGTCACGGTCAGCAGGGCGGCGACTCTGATGAGGACTACGACTACGAAGGTGGCTACGAAGGCGCTGAATATGATGTCGAAATCGAAGAATTGGATGACCCCAATTATGTAGAACCCGACGACGAAGACGCTGAAGGCGAAGAAACCGAGAGCTAGTATTGCCCTCGCAATCTGACACCAGGAAATTAAAAATTAAAGATTGAAAATTAAAAATAATAATTATTTTTAGTTGGATATTTTTAATTTTTAATTGTACATGGCATGAGTCTAAGTCATTAGTAGAGTTCTGGCAAAAGCATTCATTGTGTCAGGGTCAGAATTAATTCTGGCACTACACCTACAAAGTCGGTCCTAAGATCTACTGGGTATTTCTTCACTCTGGTCTAATCATTAACATTAAAATTAGTGACTAATGACTGATGACTAATGACTGATGACTAATGACTAATAACTAATTTTGATTGGGAACTTAAAGAAGATGGCGGACATATCTGCAAAACTTGTTAAAGAACTGCGCGAAAAAACTGGCGCGGGCATGATGGACTGCAAAAAAGCCCTCGTTGAAAACGAAGGCAATATGGAAACATCCATTGAGTGGCTGCGGAAAAAAGGTCTGGCTTCGGCAGGTAAAAAAGGTGGACGAGTCGCCTCAGAAGGACTTGTAGGCAGCTACATTCACACCGGCGGCCGCGTGGGAGTGCTGGTGGAAGTTAACTGCGAAACAGATTTTGTGGCACGTCGCGAAGAATTCCAAAAGTTGGTGCGGGATATTGCGATGCAAATTGCAGCTTGCCCGAATGTGGAATACGTGAAAGTTGAAGATATCCCCGCCGAAGTTGTCGAAAGAGAAAAGGCAATTGAAATGGGCAAAGATGACTTGGGCAACAAGCCGGAAAACATCAAAGAAAAGATTGTTCAAGGGCGGATTGAGAAGCGCATGAAAGAGTTATCTTTGATGGATCAGCCTTTTATTAAAGATCAGAATATCTCGGTGGAAGAGTTGGTGAAACAAACGATCGCCCAAATTGGAGAAAATGTCCAAGTGCGCCGCTTCGTGCGTTTTGTCTTGGGCGAAGGCATTGAAAAGGTAGAAGCTAACTTTGCCGATGAAGTGGCAGCCCAAATGGGTGTTCAATAATCCCAAATGTAAGATTTAGAATTAAAAATTAAAAATGTGAAAAATCAATTTTTTGCATTTTTAATTTTTAATTTTTAGAGGACTTACGGACAGACTATATTGGTAGGAGGTAGACTGCAAACCTTACTACTACAGACAGATAGCGTAAAAATTGTAATAATTTAAAACTTGCGTAAGTCCTATTTTAATTTTATACGAGAGATATGGTGCGACCAAGAGAGCGAATAGAGCAAGATTTGGCAGGACTCGAAGAGGCTTTAGCAGCCTTGAATTTGGAGTTCCGCAGTACCTACGAAGGTTATTTAACTGCGTTGGGACAAGCGGTGCGACAGCAGTTAATTTTGGCTTGCTATCACCTTTGCACTCAAGCAGTACCTGAGTCGTTTCTCAAGTTGTCCTTCGAGGCGAGGCAAAAAATGCAGCAGTCTGTAAGGGCTTTGGCTGCGGCGTCGGAGGAAAAATTGCGATCGCTGGTGACTGAATCAGAAGGCGAGAAAGAGGAAGAGGAAGAGGAAGAGGAAGAGGAAGAGGAAGAGGAAGAGGAAGACGACTTCGACAAAGACGAAGAGGAAGAAGATGAAGGCGAAGAAGACGAAAAGGAAGAAAACGGAAAGGAAAAAAACCAAGTTTCCGCCATTAACTATCTATTTTCATTGGCAAATTATCAATTGCCAAGTGCCAATTCCCCAGAAAGTTTGGCACGCTGGCAAAATATTATTGAAAAGTCGATCGTCCATATACTCAAGCTGCTTTCTCGCGACACCAACCGCTTGCTGCAACAGTCGGGAATCTTGCCGAGTCAATTGCCAGAACCAGTTCTAGAAGCTGCTTCTGGTGCTGAATCCTCCGGCGATAGTGTTGCCGGGCCGCCTAACTTATTAAACTTAATCATTGAAACTGATGCCTCATCAGCATCGCAAAAATTGGCAGAAACCTTGGGTGGTAGGGCGCTGCACATTACAGCGATTAAACTGCGGCTGTCGGAAATAGAGTTTGCCGATGCGGGAACCTCGGCTTGGCGCCAGCAAATTCGTAACCTGTCTGTCAAGTTGAACTCCCTGGGCCGCGATTACCAGAAAAAGCAGCGGGAACTCGCTGTGGTGGAAGCTGAGTCGGCTTGGCGAGCGAGTTGGTTTGAAGATTGATCGGATGTTGAAGGAAGAAGGAAGAAGGAAGAGGGAAGAAGGAAGAAGGAAGAGGGAAGAAGGAAAAACGTAAAACTTTTAGGCTATTGGGAAACCCGCTTTCTTAAAGAAACCGGGTTTCTCGGTGTTATACTTTTTTGGTGGAAGCTTCTTAAAAGAAAAAGTTAAAATTTAAAATCTAATATCTAAAATCTAAAATCTAAAATCTAAAATTGATATGACTATCGATCGACCCGAATGGCAGCGATTGCAAAAAGCTCTTTCAGTAGAAGCAGATCGCGGATTTAACGACATCCAAGGCAGTCAATACCGCTTCAGCGAGTTTCTGGGAATGAGTTTGAGACAGTTGGCAGGTTCTGTGGCGGCTTCTTCGCGCGATCGAGCCAGACAACTAGCCGCTGAATTTGACATCTACCCTCAGAAAGATCTCGAACAGCGCCAACATTCGATCGCCATTACGGTAAGTTTTCTGAGGCAAATGGAGCAAGTTTGGGAACAAGAAACTCGCCACCAGCAAGAACAAGCAAGACAAGTCAGACCCGCAAACGCTAACGCTTCTGAACCAACCGCCCCAGCACTTTCCGTTCCCCGAACTGCACCCCTGAGTACAGCACCCCCACCGCCCAGCCTGACTCTCGACCAACAGTTAACCCGTGTCACCGGCATCGGCCCCGCCAACGGCAACCGCTTGGCCAAACTCGGTTTATACACTGTATATGACTTGCTTTACTACTATCCACGCAACCACATCGACTATGCAAAGCAAGTACAAATTCGCGAGCTAATAGCCGGAGAAACTGTCACCTTAATCGCCGAAGTAAAGCGCTGCAATTGCTTTTCTAGTCCGAAGAATAAGAAGTTAACCATATTAGAAGTAATTTTAAAAGACCGCACCGGAGAGATAAAAATTAGTCGTTTTTTTGCCGGCCCTCGCTACAGCAATCGCGGTTGGCAAGAATTCAAAAAGCGCGAGTATTGTACAGGTGCGGTGCTGGCAGCTTCCGGGTTGGTGAAGCAGGGTAAATATGGAATTACTTTAGAAAATCCTGAGTTAGAAGTATTAGACGACTCCGGCGGTGCGATCGAATCAATGAAAGTCGGCCGTCTGATACCGGTTTATCCGCTGACGGAGGGGGTGGATGCTGGTTCGGTGAGGCGATCGATTTTGGCTGCAATGCCGGCGGCGAAAATGTTGCCAGAATCGCTGCCAGAAGATTTGCGCGAGCGTTACGGTTTAATGGGTTTAGCCGATGCTGTGACTAATATTCACTTTCCGCTCGATCGAGATTGTTTGGCCGCCGCCCGCCGCCGCTTAGTTTTTGACGAATTTTTCTACCTGCAATTAGGACTTTTAAAGCGCCGCCAAACCCAAAGGAAAGCTCAAGCTAGTGCAGTCATCCTTCCTACTGGCAAATTGATCGAACATTTTTATGAAATCTTGCCTTTTGCGTTGACTAATGCTCAGGAAAGAGTAATTAACGACATCCTCAACGATTTAGCTTCGTCGCAACCGATGAACAGATTAGTTCAAGGCGATGTCGGTGCTGGCAAAACCGTAGTCGCCGTCGTGGCAATGCTAGCAGCAATTCAATCCGGCTATCAAGCCGCTTTAATGGCGCCGACTGAAGTTTTAGCGGAACAGCACTATCGCAAATTGGTAGGTTGGTTTAACTTGATGCACTTGTCGGTCGAACTGTTAACTGGTTCGACAAAAGTAGCAAAGCGCCGCGAAATTCACAACCAATTAGAAACCGGAGAATTACCTGTTTTAGTGGGAACTCACGCGCTGATTCAAGATACAGTTAATTTCAATAAATTGGGGTTGGCGGTAATTGATGAACAGCACAGATTCGGCGTGCATCAGCGTGCTAAATTGCAGCAAAAAGGCGAAGCTCCCCACGTTTTGACGATGACTGCAACTCCCATTCCCCGGACGCTGGCGCTGACGCTGCACGGGGATTTAGATGTGAGTCAAATTGATGAACTTCCCCCGGGCAGGCAGGCGATTCAAACAACTGTACTGTCTGCCAAAGAACGCATTCAAGCTTACGATTTGATTCGGCGGGAAGTGGCGAGCGGGCGTCAAGTTTATGTGGTGCTGCCGCTGGTGGAGGAGTCGGAAAAGTTGGACGTGCGATCGGCAATTGAGGAACAAGAGAAACTGCAAAAAAGCGTATTTCCTGAGTTTAAGGTTGGTTTGCTGCACGGTAGAATGAGCAGTGCCGACAAAGATGAAGCAATTTCTAAGTTTCGAGACAAAGAAACTGATATTTTAGTATCTACTACTGTGGTCGAGGTGGGAGTAGACGTGCCGAATGCCACGGTAATGCTGATTGAAAATTCTGAGCGTTTTGGACTGTCGCAACTGCACCAGTTGCGGGGTCGAGTGGGTCGGGGCAGCAACCGTTCTTATTGTTTGTTAATGCCCGGTTCCAAATCGGGGGAAGCTATGCAGAGAATGAAGGTTTTAGAACAATCTCAAGATGGCTTTTTTATTGCGGAAATGGACATGAGATTGCGCGGGCCCGGTCAGGTTTTGGGAACTCGGCAGTCTGGTTTGCCGGATTTTGCTTTGGCCAGTTTGGTGGAGGATCAGGAGGTTTTGGAGTTGGCGAGGGCGGCGGCTCAAATGGTAATTGAGAATGATGAAAGTTTGAATCAGTGGCCGGTGGTGCGGGATGAATTGGAGCGGAGATATCAGCGGATGATGAGCGGGTCGATTTTGACTTAGATAGTTTTGGACGCAGCAACGGAATTTTTAATAATATTTCGTAGGGGCGGGTTAAGCAAATATATATCAAAGCCGCCAGTTTATTGCTGCTCTCACCCGCCCTCCTCCCCATAGGGTGGTTTATTTGCACCTACTTTAATGTCAGTAACGTCAGAAATCGGTTTTCTTCCCATAAACTCACGTAAAATCCTAGCTTTTTTGTCAGGAAACGCGGTTTATACTTTTTTGCTGAGACTGGTGCAAAATATCAGGTCGATCGAAACGTCAAAAACACGAGTTTGTTAGAAACGACTGCCTCAACCCAAACTACTTTAGGAGAGTATTTTGGCCTTAATCTACGCTATTTTTATGAGGAGCCAGGCTTGGGGTACTTATTCCCCCAAGAATCCTTCGCAGGAATGACGAAGAAGTGTCAAAATTAAGATAGTTCTGCCAGAAACAGGGGAAAGGAAATCTAGCCTGTACTGGCGCCTAAGGCAACATTGATTCCTCGCTGGTTACGCTTGCAGGTGGTCGCCGACGGTTCGTCGCATTTAATCTCAACAGTAATTATGAAAGATCTCACTCGTTATCGAAATATCGGCATCTTCGCCCACGTAGATGCTGGCAAGACCACCACAACAGAAAGAATCCTGAAGCTGACAGGTAAAATCCACAAAATTGGTGAAGTTCACGAAGGCGCGGCGACTACTGACTTCATGGAACAGGAGCAAGAGCGCGGTATTACGATTCAGTCCGCTGCTACCACCTGCTTCTGGAACGAGCATCAGCTCAACATCATTGATACTCCGGGACACGTCGATTTTACGATCGAGGTTTACCGTTCTTTGAAGGTTCTCGATGGTGGCATCGGTGTGTTCTGCGGTTCGGGTGGAGTTGAACCGCAATCTGAAACCAACTGGCGCTACGCTAACGATTCCAAAGTCGCTCGCGTCATCTACATCAACAAGCTCGATCGCACTGGTGCAGATTTTTACCGCGTTGTCAAGCAAGTCGATCAAATCCTCGGAGCTAAACCGCTGGTGATGGTATTGCCGATCGGCATAGAAGAAAAGTTTTGCGGCGTAGTAGATTTGCTGACCCGCAAAGCCTGGATCTGGGATGACTCCGGCGATCCCATGAACTATCAAATTAAAGATGTCCCCGCCGATATGGTCGATGATGTCGAAACTTGGCGCGAAAAGTTGATCGAACTGGCCGTCGAGCAAGACGACACTGTGATGGAACAGTATCTCGAAGGCAACGAGCCGAGCCTCGACGACCTCAAGCGCTGCATTCGCAAAGGTACTCGCGATCGGGCATTTTTCCCCACCTATTGTGGCTCATCGTTTAAAAACAAAGGCGTGCAGTTGGTTCTCGATGCAGTAGTTGACTACCTGCCGAACCCGATGGAAGTCACACCGCAGCCAGAAGTCGATCTCGATGGGAATGAAACCGGCGAATTTGCCGTTGTCGATCCCAACAAGCCATTGCGGGCACTCGCGTTTAAGATTATGGACGATCGCTACGGTGCTTTAACCTTCACGCGCCTCTACTCCGGTAAGTTGTCCAAGGGCGACACCGTACTCAACACCGCCACAGGCAAAACCGAGCGCATTAGCCGTTTGGTGGAAATGCACGCCAACTCTCGCGAAGAAATTGACTCCGCGCAAGCAGGGGACATTGTGGCGATCGTCGGCATGAAAAACGTCCGCACCGGACACACCATCTGCGACCCCAAAAATCCCGCCACCCTAGAGCCGATGGTATTCCCCGATCCCGTTATTTCGATTTCGGTCAAACCGAAACAAAAAGGCGGCGAAGAAAAAATGGGAGCAGCCCTCACCAAGATGGTGCAAGAAGACCCATCCTTCCACATGGTGACGGATCAAGAAAGTGGCGAAACGATTCTCAAGGGGATGGGCGAGTTACACCTCGACATCAAAGTAGACATTCTCAAGCGCACCCACGGCATCGAAGTAGAAGTCGGCGAACCACAGGTAGCCTACCGCGAGTCGATTACCAAGCGTCTCGAAGACGAATACACCCACAAAAAGCAATCAGGTGGTTCCGGTCAATTTGCGAAAATTGGCTATGTGATCGAGCCTGGTGAGGTGGGAAGTGGCTTCCAGTTTGAGTCAAAAGTGACCGGTGGTAGCGTGCCGAGAGAATATTGGCCAGCGGTCGAAAAAGGCTTTGAAAGCTGCATCGACAAAGGTGTCTTGGCCGGATTCCCTTGCTTGGACTTGAAATTCACCCTACTAGACGGCGGTTTCCACCCCGTTGACTCGTCAGCAATGGCCTTTGAAATTGCTGCCAAAGCCGCCTATCGGCAGTCTCTGCCTAAAGCGGCGCCTCAGTTGCTCGAACCGATTATGAATGTCGATGTATTCACTCCAGATGATTACATGGGCGACGTAATCGGCGACCTCAACCGCCGCCGGGGGATGATGAAATCTCAAGAGACAAGCCAGACAGGAGCGCGGATCAAGGCAGATGTACCGTTGAGCGAAATGTTTGGTTACATTAGCGACTTGCGTACTATGACCTCTGGCCGCGGCCAGTTCTCAATGTCCTTCTCGCACTATGCTCCTTGTCCCAATAACATCGCTGAAGAAGTGATTAAGGCGGCAAAAGAGCGTCAAGCTGCGAAGTAATGTATTGACTGTGACGAATCGATTCGTCGCAGTCAATCATCAAGGTTAAAAACTAGAAAAATCTAGTTTTTAACCTTGGTCAATGGGAATAAGCCGAGGCGGATCTAAATTGTATTTTCGGGCGGGTGAGACAGCCCAGAAGAGTGCGATCGCACTTGATAGTAAAACTTAGATGCGCTGGAGCTTATTCCACTTTTATCTTCACACTCCTAAAAAATACTTTTTACTGGCCCAAAGAGATGGTCGCTTCAAAAGTCGCTCTAAAAGGGCGATCGCGCATCAATCAAGATAATATTTGCTAATATACAATCAATAATTTACAACCCAGGCAGGTAGCCATGACAGCCACCCTGATCCCGAGTCAAAGTAGCGGAATTCTGCTGAACAACATTAGCTGGAAAACTTACGAATCCCTGCTGAATGAGTTAGCCCAACAAAGAGGAATTCGCCTGACTTACGATCGCGGAAATTTAGAAATTATGACTCCTTTAGCACCCCACGAAAAGTACAAAAAAATCTTGGGACGTTTTGTAGAAACCGTGACTGATGAATTGAATGTTGAAATTTGCAGTTTGGGTTCTCTAACTTGCAGGCGCGAAGATTTGGCTCGCGGCTTGGAACCGGATCAGTGCTACTATATCCAAAATGAGAATCTGGTTTGGGACAAAGAACAAATCGATCTCAATCAAGATCCACCACCGGATTTAGTTGTGGAAATTGACGTGACTAGCAGTTCGATCGATCGACTTTCTTTATATGCAAGTTTAGGCGTACCTGAAGTTTGGCGCTACGACGGAAATCGTTTAATAATTTATCAGTTGGAATCACAGGAATATGCCGAAAGAGATGTTTCTCCGGCTTTCCCTTTTTTGTCGCAAGTTGAGATGCTGCGCTTTTTGGAATTGAAGAGAACTACAAAAGAAAAAGCTTTGATTCGCTTGTTCCGCGAATGGGTGAGGAGTCAAATTCAGTCAGGAGAGTGAAGGAGGACGATTCCCTACCCTACGGGGAACGGGAACCCCTGCGGGAAGATAGCTCCGCTTCACGCACTTTTGAGATGAGATCATATCGTGTAAAACATGAGTTTGTAGCGAGGAGTTCACTGCGAGCGAGTTTTAGGAAGACTTTAGTCCTCACTACGAACTTAATTATAATTATTGACGTGGACAGGATATTATTCGCCAGCCAAATCAGCGCGAAACTTCTCTACAACTCGATTTAACTCCACCGAATGAGAGGCCTTAAATAAAATACGATCGCCCGGTGTGACAAACTCCATTAAATGCCTTCCTAAATCTTCGCGGGAATTCTCCCTCGCAATATCTTCTACCTCCACAAAAGGCAAACCCGCCGCACCTGCAGCCATCGCCGCTGCTTCCTCAAAATCAGCAAAAACAAACAAAGCATCCAGATGCAAATCTCGTGCGACCCTTCCCACTTGTCGGTGAAATTCGATCGCCCTATCGCCCAATTCCTTCATCGTTCCCAACACCGCAATCCGGCGCTTTCCCGGAGTATCTGCTAACAGTCTCAGCGCCGCCAACATCGACTCCAAACCAGCATTGTAAGTCTCATCTAGAATCACAATATCCTGCGGCAAATCGTAGCGGCGCGCCCGTCCATCCGGTAACTGCACAGACAAACCTTGCTTTAAAACTTCCCAATCAATACCTAAAACTTTTCCTACCGCCAAAGCCGCCAAATAATTTACAGCATTGTGGCGTCCCGGCAGCGGCAGTGGTAATTCCACACCTTGTACTAACATTGTATCAGAATTGAGCAATTCTCCGCACAAATCCCCGCATTCTAAACCGTAAGTTAAAGTTTTTCCCTGCCAAACTTTGGCCGCAGTTGCGATTAATCTGTCACCATCGTGATTTAGAATAGCAATGCTATCTGTAGGCATTTCTGCTAAAATTTCGCACTTAGCTTGGGCGATCGCCTCTTCGGAACCCAATCGCCCAATATGCGCCGTTCCTACATTAGTAATTACCGCCACATTAGGACGCGCAATTTGCGACAGTAGCGCAATTTCGCCACGCCCGCGCATTCCCATTTCAATCACAGCATAATTGTGTGCGGGTGAAAGCTCTAACAGAGTTTTTGGTACTCCAATTTCGTTGTTGTAGTTATACTGAGTTTTAAGAACATTTCCCCTCGTTGACAAAACCGCCGCAATTAACTCTTTAACAGTAGTTTTACCTACAGACCCAGTAACAGCAACTATAGGTATACTGAATTGGTCACGCCACCAACGGGCGATCGACTGATAAGCTTTTAAAGTATCGTCAACGCGCAACAGCGGAAAATTAGGCAATTCCTCTTGCCTATCTCGATCGACAATCGCCGCAATCGCCCCCAAATCCCTGGCTTTTGCCAAAAATTGATGGCCATCAAAATTGTCTCCCCGCAGTGCCAAAAATACTTCGCCCCCCTCAAGAGTGCGCGTATCTGTGGCAATACCTGTCCCTAAAGCTGTCAAAACTCCCTTAGACACAGCAGGCAAAGGTACACTTAAAATTTCAGATAGTTGGGCGATACTTACGCGACAAACCATAACCAGCACTCACATTTCAAATAATTTTCCCAGCTAATTCTACCTCGCCCAACCTCAAATTTAACTAACAGCGGGCTGCGGATCAGGATTGACCTTGATCATCCTAATACTAAATCGTCCGCCCACCCAGAAAATATTCCCTACCCACCCACAATCTTTACCAATACTTTACAAAGTAGATGGTGATTTAAGGCCTTGCTAATTACCAACAATTCATGTCATGCTGGTGTTGGTAAATAGTTTAACTTAGCAAAAATATCGATCGGCTTAAGCTGCTGACAGCTTCTACCCATAAGCCTCATCCGGCGAGAAGCTCGGTTGACTCAATTATTGCGATTCATTGGCCAATTCATCAAGATAATAGTGCTGAAAGCTCCTGCCCCAGCCTCGGAGGGTTAATCCACAGTGAACGACTACAACAGACAAAGCCACGAAGAAGAACAGCGACTTTACAAGCATTGGCTGGAGTTGGTACAACGAGAGCAGCCGGCCGAACTCATCAGCCGCTTTCGCACTTTGTTTATCCAAGGTACCGGATATCCCGATCGCTCCGTCGCCGACGCACTAGAAAAAATAGCACGCTCAGAACACGCTGAACAAGAATTCAAATACATCCTCAACCGCTGCTGCCACATCCTGATCAACCGTTGGCAAACATACCCCAGCAAGCAAGCCGCCATCCCTGAATTGATCGCTGTGTTTGAAGAAGCGCCCAAAATATTATTTGGATACAATCGATCGCGGGGGCGAGGCTCCATCCCCCAATTAGTAAATCAATTTACCGAAAGTGAACAGTACCTCACCCTCCAACGCTTAGCCAAAGTCATAACTCACAGCAATGAAGATAGCAGCAACAGCAAAACCCCTGCTACCCTTCCCCTCGGAACATTAATTCCCCGTTACCCTTACCTCTACAAACACTGCCTCCTCAGCGACGACAGCACCTACGAACAACAAAAAATCATTAAAAGAATCCAAGCTCAAAAGCAGCAGCAATTTGAGATCAACCTCTCCCAATACGTGGCTCACCAAGTGAGAAAAGCCCAAACAGCGCGCCGGGAAACCTCCCTTTCCTTCGGCAGAAGTGTACAGTCTATAAAAAATCCGACCCTGTTGACCGACCCGGAACTATTCTTTGCCCTCAAGCAATTTGTCGGAAAAGTAGAAGGAGCCGATACCTACAGACAGCTAGCGGGCCGTTTCACGGCGAACGCCAGCACATATCAGTCCTACCGCTCCTTTAAAGACGACTTGTACGAATACCTGATTTCTTCTGTCACCGATGAGCGCTACGGCAAACGTCTCTTTAACGAAAAATTGTATAAGCAACTACAAAATACCCTGCCCCACAGCGACGATCAGAAGTTTAATGAATTTTTAATGATCAGAACTTGTAGCCAGTTATTGAACTTTTTAGTAGTAGAGAGTCCTGTGCGGCCCAACCACTTTGTCTTCATCGACCTGATCTCAAACCTCGGGCCGACCCAAACCACAGGTTTGCTGCTGAAAATCGTACTAATTTGCGGCAAAGTCAAGCCCTACCTAGAAAAGCGGCTGGCAATTTTGTTCGGTCACTACGAATGCAGTACCCGAGAAGGCGTGGTGTGGTTAGTCAAAGCCCTGGAAAACGTAAACCTAGCTTTGAGTACCAACTTTGGCAAGGTGGATGTATCTTTCCTGCGGTGAAAGCGGGCGGCATAACTTTCTCTGCTTCCACAGCAGGCAAAACATCACACCGATCGACCACGTTTCTGAATACCCTAAAAGTTTTACCTTTAATTAGAACGACTTAATTAACTCCTAAAACCTACTCAAAAGACGCTATTCTATGTTAAAGTACCAAGTGTGAATCAGATTCAGTTGCAGGCTTTGTTCATTGCTACAGAATTGTCTAAAAACTTGCCCTTCTGTATCGGCAGGGGACTCTCCGAAACTGAAATCTTCGCACTGTCTAAATTTTGGAGTTATTCCTCATGTCGATATACGTCGGTAACTTATCCTACCAAGTTACCCAAGAAGACATCACCACCGTCTTCGCCGAATACGGAACCGTTAAGCGAGTACATCTACCTACCGACAGAGAAACCAGTCGCCCCCGCGGCTTCGGTTTTGTAGAAATGTCCACAGATGCAGAAGAAGATGCAGCCATTAGTGCTCTCGACGGAGCAGAGTGGATGGGTCGCGACCTCAAAGTTAACAAAGCTAAGCCCCGCGAAGATGAAGGTGGCCGGGGTGGCGGCAACCGGGGCGGCGGCCCTGGAAAATTTGGTCGCGCAGGAGGGGGAGGCGGAGGAGGACGTTATTAATTTCCTCATTAATTTCCTCCGATAAAGATTTGAGATTGGAGAGTTGAAATTGGTGCGAGAGCTCACCTAGCTCCGAACCACTTCCGGCCGTTCCGAAAAACCTATGCTCTTCAAATTTCCATATCTACCGGATTAAATATACCAAAAAGCCAAGGGCCGAACCCTTGGCTTTTTGGTATGAAAGTTGACGGTATGAGTCTGAAACCGGCTGGGCGAATCCGTTGCAGTACCGTCAGGTTCTAATCGTCAGGTTCGATGCTGCTGCTCAATCCGTGATTATTGAGCGTTTCAGCGTAAAACTCGGCGTGTTCGAGAGCGCAAACAATCACCAATCCCATCCCATTAGTATGGGCTTCCATCATCACATTTACCGCCTGTGGCTGAGTCAGACTCGGTACCGTCGCCATCAAAGTCTGCACCACGTACTCCATAGGATTGAAATCATCATTGTGCAGCAGAACGCGGTAGCGCGGTGCAAGCTTGCGGACTGTGGAAGGCTTTTGAATAATTTCGACAGACACTAATCTATACCTCCTGACTTGTAAAATGTTAAAATTTGTCAACAATCTTGAGCCGGATTCCTCCGCTGTGCAAGACTATCTCACTTTCAGCTATTTTATTGAAATCTGAAAATTCAGACAAGGCAGCCCCTTAGTGGATCGCGAGCTGTGAACCCAACACCAAACCCACAGGGGGTGTCCAGGGCCCTCCGCAACCACCTTCCTAGCGCCATAATATTAGAAAGGCGCGATCGGTTAAAAATAACAAACTACTACCTGTTGAGTCTCCAGAACTGAGGGAACCTTATATGAAACGCAAACCTAAATCCTACAACGACAGATTCAGCGGCGACCCATCCCGAGGAGATGAAGACTCCGACTACTCCGGCTCAATAGGCGGACAGTCGCGGCGTCAACCTCAGTCCGGCAAACCATCTTTCCTCAATTCCGCCACCCTAGGGATTTTAACAGCCGTCTTTATTCTGGGGATTGGGATTGGCATTGCCTTTAGCTCCACCGCTACCATTAGCCCAGAGAACGTAGCCTCGCGCGAATTTATTGATCGCAGCGCCCCGAACCCAGAACTTTGCGTGCAGTTTGGAGCAAGTGCGATGGTGACAGATATGCGCCTCTACGTCACCCTAAACCCCTTCAACGTCTACATTTCGCAGCCGAGTATGCGCCCCGGATGCGTTTTGCGAACCAATAACTGGGCAATTCTCGAACAAAGAAAACTCATCAGCCAAGACCAAGTGCGCGATTGCAAAAATCGCATGAACACCTTTGGCTTCACCGGCCCCCTAGAAGCTCAACCCGAAATTAACTGTATCTACCAAAATGACGGCGCTAAAAACCTGTTCCTCAACCAACCGGGTTCCATAGCTCCAACCACGGAAGGTCAAAATTTCTAAATCGCCGATATAGCGGTTTTGATTTGAGTGAAGCACAGATATGGGGTAGGGACTTAGGCTTAGCCTAAGTCCCTACTTTATTTCAAAGAATGGAAAACGGCTCTAAGTAAATTTTGAAAGAAGAGGTTCGAGGGAAGAAGGAAGTCTTCCCTAGAACCTCTTCTTTCTTCCTTGTTCTCTCCTCCTTCTTCCTTCAAAAACCGAACTGCGGTAAATCTTCGGTTAACTGAACTTGGAAAATTTGGCCGGGTTGAATCGTAGCAGGTTGAGGAGCAGCGACGTAAGTTGTAGCAGCACCAGCCGCTGCTCCAGCCAACAAACCGACACCGGAAAAGCCACTCAGCAAGAACAAAGCTAAGCCACCAATACCAGTATTGCGGACCAAACTGCGATCGGTCGGCTGTTGCCGGCGACCTCCCATGGGTTCTGAGCGAGCCGAGAGAGGGATATTGCGACCGTTGAGACTAATAGCCTCGACCACCAATCTAGTGCCGAGGTTGGTCGTTTCAAACCGGCCGATGACTGGCGTATTAGCAGGTACGATCGTATTGCCGCGACTGTCGAAAATTCCTCCTTGCAGCAGAAGCACTTCCTCGCGGCTGGGTTTCGCTTGCAGGCGCAAAGCCCGATCGCCGGGGTATAGCAAACTGAGCTCCGTGCCCGCCGGCAACAAGACATTCGCCCCAGCCGCAGCCTGCAAAGGAGCATTCGATCGTCCGCGAGGAAGCGGTTCACCAAAGGTAAGCGTCCGCTGTTCCGGCGCTACGGCAGCCGTTATTTGAGGATCTAGGCGGGGTAGAGCAGCAGCTTGTACCCCACGGCGTTCATCAAGGCGAACATTGACTAAAGGCACTCTGAGCGGCCGGATTTGATCATTGGGAGTTGGTGGCTGCGAAGAATTTGTAGTGGGATTCGGGGAAGTAGGAGGCTCAGGTTGATCGACCTTTGGGGCACCAGTTGAGTTGGAATCAGTCGGCGGCTGGTTTTGCGGTACTTGTCTTGCAGGCTGGGGTTGAGTTTCGGGAGTTTCCATATTCGGAGTCGGTTCGATCGAAGGACGCAACACCCAGCGATTTTCTACCCCGCTTTTTTGGAATTGAACTTGCCCTGCGCTGAAACCGACTCCCGGAGCCAAATTGACCAGAATTCTAGCCGTTCCCGGTTGAAGTTGACTCACTCCCACAGAACGCACTCTACCTTGTGGGTATAGCTGAGTTGCATCTACTCCGATCTCAGTATTGGGCAAATCCACAGCAATCTGAGACGGGTTGAGTAGAGAATATGTGGGGGTTGTTCCCTCTGGGAGAGTAATTTCTAGCTGATTTGTCGCCGGATCGAATTGCCAACTTGTCACTGTTGAAGCATTTGCTGGTTCCAGTGTTGTCGGCACTGCTGCAACTGCAGCGACGACTGCTAGACTCAGGCTCAGCGACTCGATCGCAAACAATCTCGCTGGTAGAGAATTAACATTCAATTTTTGGAAGTCTGCCCAAAATTTTCGTGGTAATTTTTTGTATGGCATGGCTGCTGGGTGAAATTTTTGATCTCAAATAGATTATGGATGGGAAAATTTTGCCTTCGGATGACGCTGAAAGTTTAACATTGCGAGAGTAAAAATTTAACTAAATGGAAATTATTGCGATCGCGTTTCCTTCTTAACAACAAGTGGTGTCAGGTTAGACAAGATGAAATAGAATTGCCAAGCGGACAAATTATAGACGACTTTTTTGTTAATTTCCGACCCAATATCGCCCTCGTATTTGCCACAACAGAGCAGCAATAACTTGTATTAGTGCGTCAATACAGGCACGCAGTAGGCGAAATTTTGCTGGAACTACCTGCTGGATATTTCAACCCTCCTGAAGAGAGCGGGAAATCGGCAGCCGCCAGAGAACTTGCCGAAGAAACGGGATATGTTGCTGAAGAAATTTGGGAACTAGCAACCTTATATGATAATCCCGTAAAAGACACCAATTCTATCTACCTATACTTTGCTAAAAATGTCAAGTTTACCAGCCCAATACAATTAGATATTGAATTAGTTTTAGTCTCTATTGCTGAATTTTTTTTGAGAATAAAAAACAGATAAAATTGTGTAGCAGGAAGCATCATATCATGTCCGGTCGATTGGTAATGATATAGTATTGATGAATACTACTGCGTCAGATCAAGAATGCCCAAACGAATTACGATCACACCTCATCTGAGTGTAGAATAGCTACCGAGTCGTTTCCGTCAGGCCAAAACACCCACTTGTGCTCATCATTATCAAATTATTTGGCTGTTAGCAAACGGCAAAACCACCGGAGAAGTGATGGCAGTAACTGGTTATAGTCGCGGTTGGATTTATGAAGCGAGTCTGGGGATACAACCATTTAGGACCATAATCTCTCGGAGATCAGCGTGTCACAAATCGAGCTCGTGACCCTCTGCTTAATGATGTAGAACAAGCTCAGTTGTGGCAATTCCTACAGCAGCCACCTCTCGATGGCGGGCTATGGAATGGTCGTAAAGAGGTAGACTGGATGAGTGAACTTAAAGGTTACAAAGTTTCTCGTCAAAGAGGATGGGAATATTTGAAGTCCATGAAGTTTCGATTGAGAGTTCCTCGCCCAGAACACCAGGAATCCGATCTCCGCAGAACTTGCAGGAATTGAAAAAAAAATCTGCGCCGATTCGTCAAGGACATCAAGAAGCAGAACCCTTCAAGCGACGTAGAAGTCGGGTCAATGGACGAACATCGGAGCGGATTGAAACCTGTGAGAGAGAGGAGAATGGGTGGATGAGTTTAGTAATGCCACTGCTGTGGTTAACTGGCGGTTTCAATGGTTGTGGTTATATGGTTTTGTGCATCCGAGTTCAGGAGAAACAAAGGCGTGGATATTGCCATTTGTCAATAGCCAGCTTTTTGAGCGAGTCTTAGCAGATTTTGCCAGCCATTTTCAAGCGGGGCAGAAAAAAAGAGTAGTTTTAGTAGTAGATAGAGCCGGATGGTATTTGAGTAAACAAGTAAAAATTCCAGACGGCATACATTTGTATTGTCTGCCTTCACACTCGCCCCAAATGCAACCAGCAGAAAGGCTATGGCCGCTGACAAATGAACCGATAGCCAATCGCTGTTTTAAAAACTTAGATGAATTAGAAGCAGTTTTATTTGAGAGATCTCAAAAACTGTTAAATCTCAAACAGCTCGCTTAGTGATTTGACTCATTTCTATTGGTGGCCGGAGCCAAAATCTTAATCATTGTCAATAGACCGGACATGATAACAGCTATTTTTTTAGGAGTGGATTTTTTGAATAAACAGCGGTAAGGTGCTATGTGAATGGAACCCTACACGCTGTTTTTTGTGAGGCGTTTCTTAGCGAGACAAATTCAGAAAATCGAGAGAAGTAATAGTATTATCAGCCCCAAAAACCTGAGCTAAAACCTCGCCTGTGGCAGCAA
>NZ_JAUBQB010000032.1:0-65555 GCF_036701035.1 Microcoleus sp. Pol7_B2
TGGCGTCGGTGTTGGTTGTTCGGGGGCGGGTGTTGGTGGTGTTGGTGTTGGCGCCGGTGTTGGTGGTGTTGGTGTTGCAGTTGGTTCCGGTTCCGGCGTGGGTATGGGCGTCGGCGTGGGTATGGGCGTCGGGGCTGGTGCCGCTGCAGGTGTGGGTGTTGGTGCCGGTGTTGGTGTTGGTTCCGGCGCGAGTGTTGGAGTTGGTGTTAGCCCGGGTATGGGCGTCGGGGCGGGTTCCGCTGCGGGTATGGGCGTCGGGGCGGGTGTTGGTGTTGGTGTTGGTTCCGGCGCAGGTGTTGGTTCCGCTGCAGGTGTTGGTGTTGGTGGTGTTGGTGTTGGTTCCGGCGCGGGTGTTGGTGTTGGCGCGGGTGTCGGCGTCGGTATCGGCGCGGGTGTCGGCGTCGGTATCGCTTCCTTAAGGGGGATGAGAGAGACAGTGGCGACTGCCGCACTGGTGGCGCCGAGGTTATCTGTAGCGCTGTAGGTGAAGTTTGCCCCTGTGAAATTGCCGGACGCCTGGAAGAACAACTGGGTAATTTGCTCGGCTGTCAGGATTTGACCTGCCGTGACCCGCACTCCCTGGCTGGGGTTGCCCAAGAACAGCGTGCCTTCATTGGCTGGTGGCAAGGTGTTTACGGTAAAGGAAACCACCGTGCCGTCGGGGTCGGTTCCTCCGAGTCCGGGGATGTTCACGATTGTTTCCAGCAACAAAGCGACGCTGGAGTTGTTGGCGACGGGCGGCTGGTCGGTGGGAGGTAATAGTGCTAGCAGGGAGGCTGTAGCGGGGGCTGGACTAATGGCGCCGCGGCTGTCTGTGGCGCTGTAGGTAAAGTTGGTGGCTGCGAATTCGCTGGTTGCTTGGAAGAATAACTGGCTGATTTGAGTTGCGCTAAGTCTTTGGCCTGCCGTGATCCGGATTCCCTGGCTGGGGTCGCCCAAGAACAGCACGCCTTGAGTTGCCGCCGGCAGGGTGTGGATAGTGAAGAATTCGATCGAGTTGTCGGGGTCTTTTGCCGTGAGCTCTGTGAGGTTGACGGTGCTGTTTGGCGCCAGTGTCTTGCTGATGTTTGTGGGTACCGGCGGGTAGTTGAACGCTAGGGACACCAGAGAAACGGTGGCGGCAGGACTGCTGTCACCGAGATTGTCCTTGCTGCTGTAGGTAAAATTAGCTCCTGTGAAATTGCCGGCAGACTCGAAGAATAACTGCGTCATTTGCTCGGCTGTCAGCGTTTGACCTGCCGTGACAGCGATTCCCCCTGTTGCGGGGTCGCCCAAGAACAGGACGCCTTGATTTGCCGGCGGCAGGGTGCTGATTGTGAATGTAACCACTGTGCCGTCTGAGTCTCTGCCTCCGAGCCCGCTAATTTGGACAACGCTGTTGGGCGCGATCGCCACATTGCTGCTGTCGGCTGATGGAAGCTTGTTGGGTGTTGGCTGCGCGAGTAAAATGGCGGTGGTGACAGTGGCTCTGGACTCGGAACCGTTGTTATTTCTGGGTTCGGGGTCAAAAGTGGTCGCTCGACTCTGGGAAGTATTGCTAATGGTGCCCGTCGCTGGAACGACTACTGTTACTTCGCGGTTGATGTTGCTGCCGCTAGTCAAACTGGGAATTGTTGGGAAGGTGACAACCCCTGTCACTGGGTCGTAAGTGCCGTTATCGGATGCGCTGACTCCCGTTAAACCGGGAATGATGCTGTCTGTAATCACTACGTTTTCAGCAGCATTCGGCCCATTGTTTGCGGTAGTTATAGTATAAGTCACGGAACTACCAGCAGGAGCAGATGTGAGACCGCTTTTGGACGTAACCAGGTCGGCTAAAGCATCGATCGAGGTAATGACTCGCCCCCCCGCCTGACCGGGCAATGCGAATGTCGAGCCGTTGTTGTTCGTCAAGTCGGGGTCAAAAGTGGACGCTCGACTCAAGACAATGTTAGTGATGCTCGTCAGGGTAGGCGGCGGTACAAACATCAGGGTGCGGGTGACGCTGCTGCCGCTGGCTAAAGTCGCGATCGCTGGGAAATCGATCGTCCCTGTGTCTGGATTGTAGGTTCCTTCATCGGACACGCTGACATTAGTTAAGCCGGGAATCAGGCTGTCGGTGATGACTACGTTGGTCGCGGGACTCGGCCCTAAGTTGGTAGTAGTAATTGTATAAAGTAGCGTGTCGCCCACCTTGATGCTGGCGGGAGCCGTTTTTTGGGTGACAACATCGGCCACAGCATCGATCGAGGTAATGACTCGCCCCCCCGCCTGACCGGGCAATGCGACTGTCGAGCCGTCGTTGTTGGTTAAGTCCGGGTCAAAAGTGGACGCTCGACTCAAGACAATGTTGGTGATGCTCGTCAGGGTAGGTGGCGGTACAAACATCAGGGTGCGGGTGACGCTGCTGCCGCTGGCAAAAGTCGCGATCGCTGGGAAATCGATCGTCCCTGTGTCTGGATTGTAGGTTCCTTCATCGGACACGCTGACATTAGTTAAGCCGGGAATCAGGCTGTCGGTGATGACTACGTTGGTCGCGGGACTCGGCCCTAAGTTGGTAGTAGTAATTGTATAAAGTAGCGTGTCGCCCACCTCGATGCTGGCGGGAGCCGTTTTTTGGGTGACAACATCGGCCACAGCATCGATTGATGTGGTGACGGTGGCGTTGGGGTTTGTACCGTTGTTGTTGGCCGGAGTGGAGTCGGGAGTGATGGAGGTACTTCTGGCCGTGTTGCTAATGGAAGTTAGGGTGGGCGGTACTGTGAAGCCGATCGTCCGGGTGAGTGTCTCCGCATTGGCGATTGCCACCGGCCCGAAGGTGACAATGCCTGTCACTGGATCGTAAACGCCGCCGTTAGATGCCGTTACTCCGGTTAACCCGGGAATTATGCTGTCCGTGATGGTTACAGCTTCTGCAGGACTGGGCCCTAAGTTGACTGTAGCGATTGTATAGCTGACTGAGCTACCGGCGCGAGCATCCGTAGAGCCGGTTTTGGTGGTTGCCAGATCCGCGTTGGGCGCAATACTTGTCGTAACCGTAGAGTTGGTGGGAGTGCCGTCTTTGTTGGTTGTCGAGCCGTTGTTGTTAGTGGCGATCGGATCGAAAGTCGCCGCGCTACTCCGGGCGGTGTTGCTGATGTCGGTACGGGTGGCTGGGGCAATGAAACTGATGGTGCGGGTCGCAGTAGCCGCAGTTGCCAGCGCCGTCAGTGCTGGGAAGGTGACAATGCCCGAAACAGGGTCGTAAGTGCCGTCGTCCGATACGCTGACTCCTTTTAAACCCGGAATAATGCTGTCAGTGATTGTCACATCGGCAGCGGGGTCTGGCCCCCTGTTAGTCGTACTCAATGTGTAGGCGACGCTTGACCCGGCCGAAGTAGTCACAGGGCCACTTTTGGTAGTAACTAAATCCGCGACTGTATTGACAACTGTGGTAAAGACTACACCAGGCCCCTCGATTTGCCCAGGTGCAAGCACACCGCTGTTGTTGCTGAGGTCGGGGTCGAAAGTCGAGCTAGTGCTGAATGCAACGTTGGCAAAACTGCTACCGCTGGTTAAACCGGGCGGCAAATCAATTGTCAGTGTGTAAGTCAGAGTCTCGCCGGCATTGAGAACCGGAATTAACGGCCAGGTGACAGCCTTGGTTTGGTTCACGTAAGTGCCGTTGTTGGAGGCACTGAGAACCGGGGGCAATCCGCCCGGACGCAGGAGTTCTAAAGGTATTTCGTCTTGAATCAGAACATTTGTAGCAGGCGCTGGCCCCCTGTTTACAGTAGTAATCGTGTAGGTAATGCTGCTTCCGGGCTTGACGAACTGTGGGCCGGTCTTAATAGTGGCAACCTCTGCGGTGATACTGGGAGGATTGATAGTTTCAACTACGAGGTTTTGAAGTTCGTGAATGTTGTTGGCGGCTCCTGTGGAACTGCCAAAACCAAATTTGAAAATTGGCGGTACTCGGCCGTTTTCGATTGCCAAGTTGGGGATATCGATCAATGTAGTTTCGTAGATGTCGTCGAAATTTTCATCGAAGGCAACGGTGAGGCGAGAGGGTTCCACCGGATCATTAGATGGATTCAGCGTAATTTGAACGGATCTTTTGGCTAAATTGCGCTCGCTCGTGAACGTATTGCTGAAATTAAAACTGCGGCCGGCAATAGGGCCACTAAAGTCAATGCTCGTAGGAATGTTATCGATGCCGAAGGGAACGATCGCATTTGTTAAAAACTGATAACCGTCTGCTTGATTTCCTCTAACAGTTACTGAATCAGGTCTGAAAGAACCAATAGAGGAGCCTGGAATCGGAGGCGGCTCTGGGCCAGAGCGCCCTTCTGTGGATGTTGAAAAATTGCCAAACTCGTCAAGCCCAATGCCTAAATAACCTCCCTCAATACCGGGTATACCCGTTCGTGGAGCGTAAGCCACAGAACCGCCATAACCCCCAGTCCTTGTTGGGCTAACAGTGCCGTCAATCAAGAAGAAACCCAGCCCGTCCCCTGGCTGAGGGCGAATATTGGGTTGCGGAGCCTCAAATTGCTCCCTTGAACCGTAAGAATAAAAATCAAACTGAACTCTGAGACCGTCGGTTGAAGGAATGGGGTTGTTGTAGATAACGAAGGCTTCCCGAAGGTTTACTGCTGGAGTTAATAGCAGAGCGCCATCGCCGGGACTTGCACCGCCCAAAGCCGGAAGTACGCCGGATACTGTGCCTCCGGTAATGCCGGGGATAAGTTGATCGGCTGCTGGAAGGTTACTGCTGGGATCGAACAGTGCCCCGTCGTTTCCCCCGTAAATCCAAGGCCCCCTAACTGTGGAGTTTTTGAAGGTTTCGTTAACTAATGTGCCGAGGGCGTAAGGGTAGGCTTCGAGCACTTCTTTTTCAATGGCGATTCTCGCCTTTATTTCCCCGGTCGCAAATTTTAATTGCCAGTCGCCGCCGAGTGCCGCACTCCCCGTCAAGTTGTCGGAAGCTGCAATATCTGCACCGACAATCAAGCTCAGCCTCCGCACGAAGGCCTCGCCGTTTTCCCCCGCTGCGACGCTGCACCCGAATAACAAGATATCTCCTCTCTCGCTGAGGACTTTTCCCCACTGCTGTAACAAATGACTGTAGGTTTGTAAGTTGTCGTTGCAGAGTTCGATCGACCCTAGCTGCACCCCCGCTTCTCGACCGTGAGAAACTATCTGAAGGCTGTCTAAATCGCTGCAATTAGCCAGAATTCTAGTAATTTGCTCGACTCCATCCCGCGTCGAGTCCAATACAAATACCTCTGTGTCGGCTGTTGCTCCTCTTGCCAAACTGTCGAAGTTCTCTACTCTGGCATCGAGAAACAGTACATTTTTTAGAGTCCGGGCGCCCACAGACTCGGTTGCTCGTAAAAATTCTCTGTGGGGATGCCCAATTCCCGCGTCGCCACCAAGTTTGTGAGACAGGAAACACTCGTCTGCTTTTACTTGTTTTATTTGTTTTTTCTGATGATAAGTAGTTGTTTTTCGGAACTTTGTGCCAGCAATCCTTGCGGTGGAGTCACATATTTTTTGGGTTAGAAAGATTGATTTATTGCAGATGCTTTGCATGGTCAAATTGTCTCACGGATTGTAGATGATGTACCTAGTTCAAGATGATAATTATCACGTATTGAAAAGGTTAAATTGCAGACTAAGAGGCTCTGCTGCTTGACTTAAATCAAGAGCAAAAAGCGAATTTTACTCAGCAAAAAGCAGTGCTATATTGATATTGAATAGCATTGAAAATATAGCCGGCAGAAGCGCTGATGATTGGGGGTTTAAATCCCAATAACCTTTCTATCGGGTGACATTTTGCCTTCGGCTTTTTTCTGTTCTGTTAGCGAGTGTATCTGTTACACGCCTAGCTCTGACATCGCGCAGTAGATAAGAACACGAGTTCTCAAAAATTTACTTGATGAGGTTTTCTGTACCTCGTCTAATGCACTTTAGTTTGCAGATAAAACTCTCTATTTCTAGACGTATAAACCTGGTTTGAGGGACGAAAAGACTTCTTTGCAGCCCTCGCTCCCGGTAAACAACTCGGTTTCTTTGGTGTTGGTGTGCAAGCCCTGTTCACAATAGCAACCACACATTAATTAGGGAGTGATAGCCGTCACATAATTATGCCGGCCGTGCCCGAAGTGTCATTCAACTGAGATCTTTTACCATTATCAATAACCCTTCTATGGGGGGGGTCTCCTGCCCAGCCCATAAGAAAATTCACTTGTTGTGGAACAGACCAGAAAGCCTATTCTTGAAAATGGTGTAACATATGAGATTCAATTGAAATCGGCATACCCTGTATCGACGAAGCGTCTTAAAAATTCATGACTTGGAGTCTGGAGATAGCAATCTAGGTTTGAGACTGTTTCGCTACGATCGCAAAAACAGATTCGTGCAGCCCACAACTAACTTCTCAAACTGTCAACTTAGAGTCTTCGAGCGAGTTTCTGTTTAAGATAAATGCTCGGGACAATGTTTCGTGCAGAATTTTTCATGATGTTTTGGAGAAACTGATTTGGAGATTTGCCCCTCAGCTACTTACGATTTTTGTTGGCTAATTTTCTTAACTGCAGGAGTTACGACCAGGAGACTAGAAACCCAATTTATTCCTAGATTTCTCGCCGCCCAACCAAAATTTATCATCTAAACCTGGTTTCTGATCGTAAGTTGTCAACTAGAAAAACACCGATCGCAATCCGCCCGTTATGGCAACTGTAACCAAGCAATAATGCTCGATTAGGTTTTAATTGCTGAGTTGGGGCGTGGGTCGTCCAAAACAAGCTTCACCAATAATCATTACACGTAAGTACATATTAACTCATTGATGACTACATCCGCAAATAGACGTAGATACAAGCACCAGTATAAGCTATATCTTTTGATCCCCAACGTCAAGTGTTCTGGCTTGGTAGTACCGACAATCTTGACAGGGCCCAGAAGGATTGACAGCGCAGCGAATGTAATTTGAGCGGGCGTTATACTCGCAAGTGATATCGCCGATCGAATAACCGAGGCTTTGTATGTAAGTCCGATCGGCAGTGGGTAGTTGAGTTCGCATGGGTCTATTCGCTACCGCAAGTCTGGCCGCTGCAATTCTATCGCGGGCTTGGCTCTGGGCAGAGCGCATCACCCACAAAGACAGCAGCGACGGAGCTAAACCTATGAAAATAATCAGGAGAGCAGTTAGCACATTTTCAGAGCTTATGTGGAGAATATGTTTGTTGATTTAGGCGATGGCAACAGAAAATCCTCCCCTAAAAGACGGTTTTAAATAAGAAAAGTTTCCGATCAATTCTCAAACTATGCCGCCCGTGTGTTAACCGTTAGCTGGCGGCTGAGTCGGGCGATCGCGCGCAGCGCCAGGGTTCAACAAAGCCAGAAGTGCTGATATGATGTGATGTGATATTATGTCAGGTCAATTATCAGCAATCAAATAGGTTTGTAGTGACGAATGCCAGTCCTGAAAAAAATTAGAGGACTTGGATTCATCACTACAAACGCGAGAGCGATTATTTTACAGGAATACATATGAGAAACCGAGTCGAGTTCAAAAACAACCAAGCCAGAACATGGGGTAGCTATTGTTTGAGAAACCCGGTTGCTCTCCAAAACCACAACGGTTAAACCTTAGCAATATCCCCCGCTAAATCCATCAACGAACCCGCGCCCTCCACCTTAGCAACATCTAACAAAGTTTTCAAAACCGAATCGGGATTCAAACTCATCGAATCAATTCCCAACTCAACCAAGAAACGAGCAAACTCCGGATAATCGCTGGGCGCTTGACCGCAAATCCCAATCTTGCGATCGTACTTCTTGGCAGCTTTAATCGCAATTGCTACCATTCGCTTGACAGCTTCATTCCGTTCGTCAAAAATGTGCGCGACTAAAGCAGAATCCCGGTCTAATCCTAATGTTAGCTGAGTTAAATCGTTAGAGCCGATCGAGAATCCGTCAAAAACTTGGGCGAATTCGTCAGCAAATATGACATTGCTCGGCAATTCGCACATCACATACACTTGCAAGCCGTTCTCGCCCTTAACTAAACCGTGTTTTGCCATCTCGGCTAACACTTTTCGCCCTTCATCTGGGGTGCGACAAAATGGAATCATCGGAATCACATTTGTCAAGCCCATTTCGTCGCGAACTCGCTTTAATGCTTTGCATTCCAAAGCGTAAGCTTCGCGGTAATTCGGGTCGTAATAACGAGAGGCGCCACGCCACCCGATCATCGGGTTTTCTTCCTTGGGTTCAAACTGCCGACCTCCCAAAAGATTAGCATATTCGTTGCTCTTGAAATCGCTCATCCGCACGATAACTGGATTTGGATAAAATGCGGCGGCAATTGTGGCAATTCCGTGGGCGAGTTTGTCGGTGAAGAAATCGGGTTTGTGTTGGTAAAGTGCTGTGAGTTCTGCAATTTCTTCCTTGACTGATTCATCCACTAATTCATCAAAGTGAATCAGTGCCAGTGGGTGTGCTTTAATGTGATTTGCAATGATGAATTCCAACCGCGCTAAGCCTACGCCGTCGCAAGGAATGGCTGATAAACCAAAGGCTTCTTCTGGGTTCCCGACATTCATTAAAATTTGAGTGCGGGTGCGGGGTAAATTCTCGATCGCAGTTTCTTGAATTTCAAAAGGAAGCAAACCGGAATAAACTTTGCCTTCGTCTCCTTCGGAACAAGAAACAGTGATTTCTTGATGATTTTTCAAGATTTGAGTGGCGTCGCCGGTGCCGACAATGGCGGGAATTCCCATTTCTCTGGCTATGATGGCGGCGTGACAAGTGCGGCCGCCGGAATTGGTGACGATCGCACTTGCTTTTTTCATAATCGGTTCCCAATCCGGGTCGGTTTTGTTGGTAACTAAAACTTCTCCTGATTGAAATTCAGCGATTCTGTGCACATCTAAAATTATACGGGCTGGGCCTTGTCCGATTGATTCGCCAACGGCGCGTCCTTTTGCTAAAACTGCACTGCTACCTTGCAATTTGTAGTTTCGCAAAACTTTAGCAGACTTTTGAGATTGTACTGTTTCGGGTCGCGCTTGGACAATAAACAATTCGCCCGTATTGCCGTCTTTTGCCCACTCAATGTCCATCGGGGTATAAGTCCCGCGCACTTTAGAGTAGTGTTCTTCGATGACTACTGCCCATTTTGCTAGTTGCAGAATTTCATCATCTTGTATGGCAAATTTATTTTTTTCGGCTGCTATCACGGAGACGTTTTTGGTGTATTTAGAACCGCCGATGTCGTACACCATTTTGAGTGTTTTGCTGCCGAGGCGTTTGTCTAAAATCGGGCGAAAACCTTGTTTTAATGTTGGTTTAAAGACGAAGTATTCGTCGGGGTTGACGGTTCCTTGGACGACGTTTTCGCCTAATCCGTAGGCGGCGGTTACTAATACGGCGTTTTTGAATCCGGTTTCCGTGTCGATGCTGAACATGACGCCGGAGGATGCTAAGTCCGATCGCACCATTTTTTGGACACCGACTGATAGGGCGACTTCAAAGTGGTCGAAACCCCGCTGTTGGCGGTAGGAAATTGCGCGATCGGTGAATATGGAAGCAAAGCATTTGTGACAGCATTCGAGGACGCCTGCGCAAGCTTGGACGTTCAGGTAGGTTTCTTGCTGTCCGGCGAAACTGGCGTCGGGTAAGTCTTCCGCGGTGGCGGAGGAACGCACTGCTACGTCTGTACTGTCGCCGTAGCGATCGCACAATTTTTCGTAAGCATCCGCTATCGCCGCTTGGAGTTCTCGCGGAAATGGTGTGTCGAGAATCAGTGCCCGCGCTTGCTTGCCTTTTTGTCGCAGGTTCTGCAGATCTTCTACGTCTAAATCGGCAAAAATTTCGCGCAATTTAGCTTCTAAACCCGCTGACTGGATAAAGTACCGGTAAGCGTGTGCTGTAGTTGCAAATCCGTTGGGAACTCTAACTCCTTGGCCAGTTAATTGTTGAATCATTTCCCCCAAAGAAGCATTTTTACCGCCTACTAATGGGATGTCGGCGATGCCGACTTCATCAAATAACAATACTAAGGCTTTTTCTTTGGGAATAAAACCGGGTTTTTGTTCAATTGCTAAATTGTCGAGCATTGCTTTTTTCCTCTCAACTTCTGCTCATTTCGGTCAAAGGACAGTAAACAAAAGACAGTTTATTGGGAATTGTAATTTTGTTACAAAAATTCTCAAAATTTTTCCTAGGCTGTATCAACCGAGTTTTCGATTGCCTCTACTTCAAGATTATCACTTTTTGGCTAAATAGCAAGGCCTGTTGAGATTTTTTATTTGATTGCAAAAAGTAAAGAAATCGCAGTAATGAGTTTATGTAAGGTATTCTAAAAGAAGTGGTAAAAATATGAATAGCGAAGATAGTTCCCACCGTTTTTTTGGCGTTGAGCGCTCATTGGTGCGGGGATATTGCTCGGATTGTGTTGGTAGCGGAATTGAAAGACAACAAAGGATGGAGTTCGAGCGCGCGATCGGCTGAACCCGCCCAAAAACCGATACTTATTTTCCGACAGGAGTCGTGAGTCGCCCAAAATTTGAGATTCTAGTTCAACCTCCCCGATTCATCTGTGCACTACATCTAAAATCTAAAATCGTGTCACAGGGGCGATCGCCCAAAAAAATACTAAGCAGCTTAGTTTCCTCCTGAAACCCAGCTTCTAAAAACCTTAAAAAATTTCCCCCTGATTGCGTTAGCCTACTTAGAGGAAAAACACAATCGCATAGGTATCAGATATTGTACCATTTTCAATAAGCCTTTTAAGGGCTGGTTAGAAGAACCCCTCCCAAGAAAATTTACTCTTTGTGAAATGGGCCGGAAAGCCCGTTCTTGAGAACCGTTCAACATCTGAGATAAAGTGCATTGTAATTGTTGAACCAAAGAGTTTTTAACTGGGAAGGGCGGGATTTGTGGCTATACAATTCTTTATATGCTATAATAGTTGGCTAAACTGCCTTATGACAAAAAACAAGGTATATGATATCAGTTTTGAGCCCACCCGCAAAGCGAAACGGCTTTAAAGTTCTTCTGGTCGAAGACAATCAAGCAGAAGCCGATCTGATTGAAGAATTATTATTAGAAACAAACGTCAGTAGAGCCGAACCCCAGAGGCTATCAGTAAGTTGTACAGACCGTCTCAGCAAAGCGCAGCAACTTTTGGTCAGCGAACATTTTGATGTGATTTTACTAGATCTTTCGCTGCCCGACAGCCAAGACTTAAATACAATTGTCAAAATACAAGAATATAGTCTAAATACTCCGATTGTCGTACTGACTGCCCGCAACGATGAAGAGCTTGCCGTGCAGTCAATCCAAGCCGGAGCTCAAGATTATCTAGTCAAGCGAAAAATTGACAGCGAAGTGTTAATTAGATCGCTTCGTTATGCAGTCGAGCGACAGCACAACCAAGAAGCTTTACGAAAAAGCGAAGAAAAATATCGCTCGGTAGTCGAGAATTCTCTCGTCGGCATTGCCATTCTGGCTCCTCCGAGTTGCCCCTCAGCACCAGAAAAATGCGAGTGGTTGGAAGTAAACGATGCTTTGTGCGATTTGCTGGGATACGATCGCCAGGATTTTTGGCATGAGAGTTGGGAGAGGTGGGTTTTTCCTGAAGACTTGCAGTCGAGTTTAGAGCAGTTAAATAAAATTTTGGCAGGGGAGAGTGAAGGCTATGTTTTAGACCAAAGGTGGCGCAAAAAAGACGGAAAAACAGTTTATACTAGAGTTTCCATGCGGTGTATTCGCGCTCTCGACGGCTCGATGGACCACCTGATTAAAGTAGTCTTGGATGTGAGCGATCGCTACCGTTACGAAGCTCAATTAAAAGCATCAGAAGAGTTTTTAAATCACACGATTAATTCTACTCCTGACCCGATTTTTGTCAAAGATGAGCAGCACAGATGGATCGTATTAAACGATGCTTTTTGCAATTTGATAGGAAAAAGGCGAGCGGAACTGATTGGCAAGTCAGGATACGATTTTTTTCGCCCCGATCAAGCGGCTTTTTTTTGGCAACAAGACGAGCAAGTATTGCAAAGAAGTCTTTCTCAGGAAACAGAAGAAAATTTTACCGATGGCGGCGGAAAAGAACGCATTATATCTACCAAAAAAACAGTTTTTAACAACGCCGACGGTCGTAAAATGTTGGTCGGAACAATGCGAGATGTTACCGAATACAAACGCCAACAAATTGCGTTGCAGGAAAGCGAAGCTCGATTTCAAATAATGACCGAAAACGTGCCGGGAATGATTTATCAATATCGGCTTTATGTAGATGGTAAAATATCTTTTACTTACGTTTCTTCTGGCAGTTTGCAGATCTACAATTTAAAACCAGAACAAATAGAAGAAAATGCCACTTTGGCTTTTGCAACAGTTCACCCAGACGACATCTCAGACTTGCAGCGATCGATCGCAACTTCGGCGGCGACTCAGCAAGCTTGGCAACACCAGTGGCGGCAAGTTATGGGAGATCGAGTGAAATGGCTGCAAGGCGCATCGAAGCCAGAAAGGCAAGCCAACGGTGATATAGTTTGGGACGGTTTGGTGATGGATGTTACCGAATTGAAACAAACCCAGCAAGACCGCGATCGATTTTTTAATCTCTCGCTGGATTTACTTTGCATTGCAGGTTTTGATGGCTATTTTAAACGCTTAAACCCCGCTTGGTCAAATGTATTAGGTTATAGCAGTGATGAAATCTTAGCCAAACCTTTGATAGAATTCGTCCATCCAGAAGACCTAGAAATTACTGTAGCGGAATTAGAAAAACTTAAAAAAAGCCACCCTGTTATTAGCTTAGAAAACCGCTATCTTTGCCAAGATGGTACTTATAAATGGCTGTCGTGGACAGCATCGCCGTTTGCAGAAGAAGGTTTGATTTATGCAGTGGCTCGCGACGTTACATTTAGCAAGCAAGCTGAAGCTGAATTGCGTAAGAGCGAAGCCACCAACCGCGCTCTTTTAAATGCGATACCAGACATGATATTTCGCTGTCGGGCAGACGGCACTTTTGTAGACTTCAAACCTGCCAAAGATTTCGAGAAAATCATCCCACAAAAATCACTAATTGGCAAAAAAGCACAAGACATATTGCCGACTGCTTTTGCTGAAAAAATCTTGTCCGGCAATCAACAAGCGCTCGACAATGGCGAGATTCAATTCGTAGAATATCAAATGCCAGTTAATGGTGAACTGTACGATTTTGAAGCGAGAATTGTCTTCTGCACGGAGGACGAAATTATCGCGATTGTCCGCGATATCACTCAACGCAAACGCTCTGAGTCAGTCCTCCAGAGGCAAGCAGCAGCCATGGCCCAAGCTTCCGAAGGTATCGCCATATTCAGTGCCGACAAAGAGGTGATTTATTGCAACGCAGCGCGAGTAAAAATCTACGGTTACGACTCTCTCGAAGAAATCTTAGGTAAAAGTTGGAAAACATTCTACCAAGGTGCAGAGCTGCAAAGGTTCGAGCAAGAAGTCCTGCCGACTTTAGTGCAGAAAGGTTCTTACAGCACCGAAGCAGTAGGATGCCGTCGCGACCGCTCGGAAGTCCCTATAGATGTCTCGCTGACAATGCTGCCCGACGGGGAAATCATTTGCATTGTTCGCGATATTTCCCAAAGGAAACAAGCAGAAGCAGCACTGCGAGAGAGCCAGCGATTCATTCAACAAATTGCAGGGGCAAGTCCTAATATTTTGTATGTTTGTGACTTAATTGAAAAAAAAAATATCTATGGAAACGCTTCTATCTACCACATCCTTGGCTATAAATTAGAGGAGATTCAGGCAATGGAACCGTGGATGATGTCAACTTTAATCCACCCCCAAGATTCAATTAAAATGCCTGATTATTTACAGCAAGTTGAAACAGGCAGCGAAGGGGATATCTTTGAAATTGAATACCGAATTAGGCACAAGGATGGTTCTTGGCGCTGGATGGTCAGCCGAGATACTGTATTTGCGAAAACAGCAGACGGTAAGTTAAAACAAATTCTCGGCACGGCAACTGATATTACAGAAAGCAAGCAAGCAGAAGATGAAATAAAGCTGTTACTGGCAGCAACTCAAGCCATTAGTCAATTTGCAGATTTTCACAGCGCCCTCCCAGATATTTTGCGGTTGCTGTGCAATGCGATCGGCTGGAATTTTGCGGAAGCTTGGATACCGACTGCTAACGGTACTTTTTTGGAACACAGCGAAACTTGGTACGCTAGCGAGCGCGATTTAGATACGTTCGGGCGCGAAAGTAAAAAAATTAGATTCGCCGCCGGAGTGGCAGTACCTGGACGCATTTGGTCAACTAGCAAGGTAGAATGGATTGAAGATATTTCTCTAGCCACAAATCATCTTTTTGCCCGATCGCAAATGGCGGCATCAGTCGGATTGAAAGCTTGTTTCGGAGTGCCAATTCACGCTAGCTCAGAGGTGCTGGCAGTTTTGGTATTCTGCAAGCGCGACCGCTCAATTATGGAACCGCGTATAGTAGAGTTGGTCAAGGCTGTAGCGACTCAATTGGGCGATCATATTCAGCGCAAACAAGCCGAAGAAGAATTGCGTAAAAGTGAAGAACGCTGGCAGTTAGTTCTCAAAGGCAATCAAGACGGAATTTGGGATCTGAATCTTCAAACAAATGAAGCTTTTCGATCGGCCCGCTGGCAAGAAATTATCGGTTACACAGACGGCGACATCGACAGCAACTACAGCGCATGGATCGATCGCATCCATCCAGACGATCGCTCACGAGTCCAAGCAGCGATCCAAGGTTATCTCGATCGCCAAACCCCCAATTACGCCGCCGAATACCGCTTGCAGTGTAAAGACGGTAGCTATAAGTGGGTGCTCGCCCGCGCTCAAGCCGTTTGGGATCAAGCCGGAAACCCTCTGCGGATGGTGGGTTCGATGACGGATATTAGCGATCGCAAAGCAGCAGAATTAGCTTTACTCAAGGTCACTCAAGCCGTCGAAAGTACCAGCGATGCGATCGTGATCGCCGACTTGAAAGGGCGGTCTATTTACCACAATCAAGCCTTCATTCAGCGCTACGGCTACACAGTGGAAGAACTCAATGATATTGGCGATATCACCGCGCTTTATGTCCGGCATAAAAATTACAAACAAATCTATAAAAGCCTTCGCCAAGGTCGCTCTTGGTCTGGCGAAGCTTCCCTGCACACTAAGAGCGGCGAAGCAGTAACTGCTCTGGTGCGAGCCGACAGTATTCAAGATATTAAGGGAAATTACATCGGCTTAATTGCAGTGATTACCGATATCACAAAACGCAAAGAATCAGAGCTGATTTTACGGCAAAAGTTAAAGCGCGAACAGTTGGCAGTAGCCATGCTGGAACGCATTAGATCTTCTCTCAATCTTGAAGAAATTCTTACCAAAAGTGTCGAAGAAGTGCGACATTTTTTGCAAGTAGACCGTACTATTATTTACCAATTTAATCCGGATTGGAGCGGGTTTATCGCTGTCGAGTCGGTTGCCGAAAATGTCCGACCAATTGTAGGAATCGAAATTTATGACCCCTGTTTCGGGTCAGCCTACGTTCCTCTTTACCAAGAGGGCAGAATTAGAGCCATAGAAGATGTTCAAAATGCCGGGCTGGCAGACTGCCACTTGGGTTTGTTGACTCGGCTCGATGTGAGAGCGAATCTGGTAGTGCCGATTTTGCAAGGCGAAAACTTGTGGGGGCTGTTAATTGCCCACCACTGCACGGGCCCGCGTCCCTGGCAGCAATTGGAGGGAGAGTGCCTAAAACAATTGGGGGTGCAGTTGGCGATCGCCATTCAGCAATCGATGCTCTTTGAACAAGCACAAACCGAAATTGCCGATCGCAAACTTGCAGAAGCAGCCCTGCAATTAGCTAAAGAAGCCGCCGAATCCGCCAACCGCGCTAAAAGCGACTTTCTCGCCAACATGAGCCACGAATTGCGGACGCCTTTGAACGGGATTTTGGGATACATTCAACTGCTCAAAGTCGATAAAAATTTTACCGCCGATCAACAGGAAAGTCTTAACAACATTCACCAGTGCGGCAACCACCTGCTGATGCTGATTAATGATGTTTTAGACCTCTCAAAAATCGAAGCTAGTAAAATGGATCTGTCGCTGACAAACGTGCATTTTTCCAGTTTTTTGAAAGGTATTATTGATTTGTTCCAGATGCGCTCAGCTCAAAAAGGAATTGCTTTTAATTACGAGCAGGTTTCAGCGCTTCCAGACGGCATTTTGGCAGACGAAAAAAGGTTGCGTCAAGTTTTGATTAATTTGCTCAGCAATGCCGTTAAGTTTACGAACAGCGGCAGCGTTACATTCAAAGTCGGTTATGCAGAAAATTTCCCCGATAATTATCCTCAAACCAACGGCGAAAATTCTAGTTTGACAGCGGAAATTGCCCCTCAAATAATCAATTTGACCGCTAATTTACACGCGCAGCAAATGTCTAACCCGCCGCTAGGAACAACAGAAGCGCCCGAGGGGATAATAGCAGACAATACCGGCCCTACCCCTACCCCTAAAATTCGCTTTCAAATCGAAGATACGGGCATTGGCATCGGGCAGAATAAATTAGAAGAAATATTTTTGCCTTTTCATCAAGTGGGCGATCATAACAATTTCGTCGAAGGTACCGGACTGGGACTTTCCATCAGCCAAAAATTAGTCAAAATGATGGGCAGCCAAATTCGCGTCCAAAGTAGCTGCGGCAAAGGCAGCATATTTTGGTTGGATCTAGACTTGCCAGCAGTCGCCCAGTGTTCGGAACTCCCCTCCCGCCAAGAAAAAAGCCGGCTTGTAGGTTTTATCGGCCCTCAGCGGAAAGTGCTAATCGTGGACGATCACGAAGTAAATCGCGCCATGTTGCACAGGCTGCTTTTTCATTTAGGCTTTGAAATTGCAGAAGCTACAGACGGCGAAGACTGCTTGCACAAAGCACAGGAATTTCTACCGGATATAATTTTAATGGATTTGCTGATGCCGGTAATGAACGGTTGGGAAGCTACCAGGCTGCTGCGACAGTTGCCGGAATTAAAAGATACGGTTATCCTTGCTTTGTCCGCTAACGTTTACGAGACTACCAAGCAAGAGAGCATACTTGCAGGTTGCGATAATTTTCTCACCAAACCGATTCAAACTAATGAGCTTTTAGAATTATTGCGCCTGCATTTGAGACTAGAATGGGTTTACGAAGAAGGATCACAAACCAAAAAGCGGACAGATCAAACTGCAAAAGCATTTTCTGAGATTGCTGCTGCTGACTCAACGATGGTGTCTCCTGCCTCAGAGTCAGTCTTGGCGTTGTTAAGATTGGCTGCAATGGGCGATATTGAAGCTATTTTGGAAGAAACTGCTAAACTCGAACATTCTGACCCGACATTAGGGCTTTTCGTTCATCACCTGCGCCAACTTGCTAAAGGATTTCAGCTCAAGCAAATTCGAGATTTTTTGAAGCAACATTTGTCCTAAAATTGACGGTAGCTAACAGACAACTCAAAATCAGTTAAATCTCGCGCCCAGAGTACCATTCTCAATTAGGTGTTCTGGCCTCCCGCGAAGCGACAACTTAATTTGCTTGGGCGGCCCGGACTCGCAGCCGGCTCCTCAAAGGGTTATTGCAAATAGAAGCCTCTAGGAAGCAACCGGGTTTCTAGATCCGCCAAAAATTCATGGAATCCCATTTAACCTCACAACCCACAACTCAAAAATCAAAAATTTGAATGTTTCCCTTGAATATGAACGATAAGAATTCCGAAAGAAGCATCATACTAATTGTCGATGACAACCAAACAAATCTTGACGTACTTTTCGAGTTGTTAAGGAATTACGGGTTTAAAGTATTAGTGGCTCTAGACGGCGAAAGTGCGATCGAGCAAATTGACTACATCCATCCAGACTTGATTCTTTTGGATATCATGATGCCAGGAATTGACGGTTTTGAAACTTGCCGACGTTTGAAAGCAGACCTGTCAACGCAAGATATTCCCATCATATTTATGAGCGCCCTTTCCGATACGCCGGATAAAGTAAAAGGCTTTCAGACAGGAGCCGTTGACTACATCACTAAGCCTTTCCAGCACGAAGAAGTTTTGAGCCGGATTCAAACCCACTTGACAATCCGCAGCTTGCAAAAAAAACTCGAAGAAAAAAACCTCGAACTTGCCCACCTCAACCAAAACCTGGAAAGACTTGTTGAACAAAAAACCAAGCAATTAATAAACCAGGAAAAAACAGCCATCATCGGACGTTTGACTCAGGGCATGGTTCACAATCTCAAAAGTCCGCTGCAAGTGATCCAGACTAGCGTCGATTTGATTGAAACAAAAGCCACACAACTTCAAGAAGACTCTCTTTTTAACTATACTAAATATATTTTTCAAGCTGTCACAAAAATCAATCAGATCATGGATACTCTGATGATGAAAAGCCGAAACGAGCAAAAGCAAGATTTGCACCCGGTGAATATCAACGATTTAGTGCAGCGAGAAATTCAGCTATTGGAAGGCAACCTGTATTTTAAAAATAAGATTAGAAAAAAATACTTTTATGACGAAGAAATTGCCAGTATTCCATTAATTTATTCCTATCTTTCTCAAGTATTTTATAATTTAATCAATAATGCAATGGATGCTATGTGGGAAAAGAAAAGCAGAGAAATAACTATCGTGACTCGGCAAGATGACTCGAACATATACATGGATATTGCAGATACGGGATGCGGCATATCATCTGACGATTTGCCAAAAGTTTTTGACCCTTTTTACACCTCCAAGCCACCTAAAGGCGAGGAAAAAACCGAAGGCGAACCGACAGGAACAGGTTTAGGACTTTATACTTGTATTGAACTTTTAAAACCTTTTAACGGTGAGATTGCTATTAGCAGTAATGTCGGTCAAGGCAGCGTGTTTACAGTTGTGCTGCCCAAACCGCAGACAAATTGATCGACTCAACTGAGTTAAATTGTGTCCGGTTAGACAACCATAACTAAGTTGGTAATTAAATTTGTAGCAAGGAATGCAAGTCTTGGTTACTTGCTCAAGAAAAAACTTGCATTGCTCAATACAAATAGGCGCTAATTGCGGGTCATTAACCGAACACAATCTCAGCTCGTATTTTGTAAATTAACGGTAATTATTGTAGCTTAGTAGTAATACCATTAAAAAAAAATGCCACTTTAGGCAAGCTTTAAACCGCTATTTAAAATCTCAAATCTCAAAGGCTATCAGCAATGCAAATCCTGATTACTCCGCGCTCTTTTGACTTACCTCTTGCTATTCCCCTGCCAAAGGTTGTAAATTAAAATAGAGTTGAGTGGCAAGATTGGTAAGAGTATAATAGTTTTGGGCCACTAGGTTTGGGGCGAGGCGGAAAACTTGCAGCGAACAACTCAATTCTATAAATAAATCTGCGTGGTCTGCAAGCACACAGCCCACTCTCAAGCGTGTGGTTCAAGTTCCCCAATCATCAGCTAGGTAGCTGCATCCGCTGCTGACATTTTATAATTACTAAAAAATAGCAAAAGGATAGCAGGAAAAAAAATGCCACTGTACGCAAAAACCCAATTGCGATAGTCATCAGTCATTCCAAATCTCAAATCAAAAATATAAAATATAAAATGGTATGACATCTGTTTTTGAGTCAACTTTAACGCCTGCTTGTTTGAAAATTCTTTTAGTAGAAGACTGTGCAGAAGATGCAGAACTCATTCAAGAACTGCTGTGTGAACCCCAACTAGGAAAGTCAATTGATCTGACCAATGTAGTTCGCCTCCGGGAAGCTATAGAAATTTTAAGCGACAAAATTTTTGATGTAATTTTATTAGATCTTTCACTTCCTGACAGCCTAAAATTTAATACTTTTTTCCGACTTCAAGATTGCTGTATAAATACTCCGATCGTCATTCTGACAGCGGCCGATGACGAAGAACTAGCTGTCGAGTTAATTGCCGCCGGCGCCCAAGATTATCTGGTGAAAAGACAGGTAGACAGCCGACTGCTGGTACGGACGCTCAGGTGCGCGATCGCCCGCCAGAAACGGCAAGCAGAATGGCAAAAAAGTCAAGAAAAATACCAGCAGGTTGTTGGCAATATCAAAGAAGTCGTTTTTGAAACCAATACTGCTGGCAATTGGACTTTTCTCAATCCGGCTTGGACGGAAATTACCGGATTTACCGTTGATGAAAGCTTAGGAACTTCCTGTTTGAGTTACATTCATTCTGAGGATCACCACCAATATTTAAATTCCTTTAAAGGTCGGAGATCAAATCAACAAATATCCTGTTGTTACCAAAGTCGATATGTTACCAAAAATGGGGAAATTCGGTGGGTGGAAGTGCAAGAATTTTTTATTTTTGGCGGGAACGGCGAGGCGCAGGGGACGACAGGAACTATTAATGATATTACAGATAAGATTTTAGCACTTTCCGAACTAGAAGCTAGTAAAAAGTTTTTGAATTATACAATCGATGCAGTTGCAGACCCACTTTTTGTCAAGGATGAACAGCACCGCTGGATACTGTTAAATGATGCTTTTTGCAAGCTGATGGGGAAGCAGCGCGAGGAACTGTTGGGCAAATCGGATTATGACTTTTTCCCAAAACAAGAAGCTGAAATTGGTTGGCATACTGACCAACAAGTGTTTAGGACGGGGAAAGAAAACGAGAGTGAGGAAATATTTACTGACGCCAACGGTGCAAAGCACATTCTGTCTACTAAAAAAACTGTCTTTGAAAATACCGATGGCAGTAAAATTCTCGTGGGAATAATTAGAGATATCACTCAGGATAGGCGCAAACAATTAGCGCAGCAAGAAAGCGAAGCTAGACTGCGGCAACTTGCTGCCAACTTGCCGGGAATAATTTATCAATTTCGTCTCTCAACCGACGGTCAAAAAAGTTTTCCTTATATTTCTTCTGGCAGCCGCTATTTATTTGAATTGGAACCAGAAAATATTCAGCAGAATCCTCAACTACTTTTTAATTTAATTCATCCAGATGATCGTCAAAAATTTGAAGAATCTATTGCTGTCTCTGCGGCAAATATGCAGCCCTGGCAGCAGGAATGGCGCGCGATTGTACCGTCGGGCAAACTTAAGTGGATGCAAGGGGTTTCCAGACCGGAACGAGTTAATTGTCCGACTGAAATAGCGCAGGAAGGGGATATAGTTTGGGAAGGCATGGTGCTGGATATTACTGATTTAAAACAGGCTGAGGCAGCTTTGCGGGAGAGTGAAGCCAGATTTCGATCGCTCGTTGAGAATATCCCAGGCGCTATCTGCCGCAGCTTGTATGATGCTGAGTGGAGGATGGTATTTATTAGTGATGAAATTGAGGTCATTAGTGGGTATCCTGCTGGGGATTTTATTGGCAACAACGGCTTGAGTTTTGCCAGCATTGTCCACGAGGCAGACAAGGAAATGGTCGATCGACAAATCAGCGCAGCAGTAGAGTCGAAACAGCCGTACAATCTAGAATACCGGATTGTTCGCGATGACGGGGCGGTGCGGTGGATGTCGGAAAGAGGTAGACCAACTTACAATCTAGAAGGGCTTGTTTTGTGGCTCGACAGAGCGATTTTTGATATTACCGAGCGCAAACAAGCCGAAATGACTCTGTGCCTGGTAACTCAAGCTGTAGACAGTGCTAGTGATGCGATCGCGATCGCAGATTTGGATGGTTATTCCGTTTATCACAATCAAGCATTTATTCAGCGCTACGGCTATACAGTTGAGGAACTAAATAATGCTGGCGGCCCAGCAGTAATGTATCCCCGATCTCAAGACTTGAGAAAGTTATTTAGGGTGCTGCGGAAAGGTTTTTCCTGGGAAAGTGAAATTGAAATTAAGAGTAAAAATGGCGCTATCATAGAAACTTTCTTGCGAGCTAACTGCATTAAAGATAGCGCTATGCAACCGATAGGAATGATAGCTATCATTGCCGATCTCACAGAAATAAAACGCACCGAATCGGCATTAAAACTCAGTCAAGAGCGATTGCAGTTGGCAGTTTCAGGCAGCTCTTTGGGTCTGTGGGATTGGAATATAGCTACTGGCGAAACTTATTTCGATTTTTATTGGAAATCAATGCTAGGCTATGCAGAAACCGAAATTGAAAATAACCTCAAAGGTTGGGAAAGTTTGGTGCATCCAGAAGACCGAGTAAAGGTAATGGAATGTTTAAATTCTTATTTGGAAGGTGAGACTGATATCTATGAATTTGAATTTCGGATGCTCAACAAAGGGGGGAATTGGCAGTGGATTCTGGCGATGGGCAAGGTAGTCGAGTACGACGAATGGGGTGCGCCGTTGCGGATAACAGGCACTCACAAAGATATCAGTGCCCGCGTTGCAGCAGAAGCAGAAAAAACTCAGTTGATCGCATCTTTGCAACAACTTGCCGAACAGTTGCAAGCAGCGCAAAAAATAGCCCGCATCGGCAATTGGGAATTCGATAGGGAGGCAGGAGTTATTACTTGGTCGGAGGAACTGTTTCGAGTTTACGGTCGAGAATTGAATCTGCCACCGACAATGGAAGAACTTTTCGAGCAAATTCATTCCGATGACAAAGAAAGGTTTGCAGAAGTTGTAGAAAAAGCAGTGACTGAAGGGACAGCTTACGATATCGACCACCGCATCTATTTTCCATCAGGAGAAATCAGGCACGTCAACTGTAAAGGACAAGCTATTAAAAATGAGTTGGGTCAGGTGGTGCGGCTGTTTGGCACGGCAATGGACATTAGCCATCGCAAAAAAGCAGAAATTGCTTTACAAGAAAGCGAACAGCGATTTCGCGCTGTATTTGAACAAGCGGCAATTGGCATTGTTAAAGTGTGGCCAGACGGTCAATTTTTGAATGCAAATCAAGGGTTTTGCAATATAGTCGGATACTCGGAATTGGAGCTAAAATCACGAAATGTTGGGGATATTTCTCACCCCAAAGATCTAGCAGCCGATGTCGAGTCGCGCGACAGACTGTTAGCTGGGGAAATTTTTAATTATTCTCTTGAAAAACGCTTTATTCGCAAAGACAGTTCATTTGTTTGGACTAATATGACTGTATCTTTAGTGCGGGATGGGTTTGGGGAACCTAGCTATGTAATTGGTGTGATTGAAGATATTAGCACTCGCAAACTTGCTGAGGCTATATTGCGCCAGCAATTAAAGCGAGAACGCCTGGTGGTAGGAATGCTGGAACGCATTCGCTCTTCTCTCAATTTAGAAGAAATTTTGACAAAAACTGTTGCTGAAGTACGGCAATTTTTACAAACAGACCGGACAGTAATTTATCAGTTTAATCCCGATTGGAGCGGTTTTGTAAATGTCGAGTCAGTGGGCAAAAATTGGCTGGCTATTCAGGGAATAACTATTGACGATTCCTGCTTTGAAGACCGCTATGCTTCTGCTTACGAACACGGTCGTACTGTAGCTGTGGATGATATTTACCAAGCTGATCTTTCCGAGTGCTACATTAATTTATTAAGTCAATTTCAGGTGCGAGCTAATTTGGTAGTGCCAGTTTTGCAAGGCGAGAAGTTGTGGGGGCTATTGATTGCTCACGAGTGCGCGGGCCCCCGTCACTGGCAGGAAATTGAGGTCGAGTGTCTCAAACAAATTAGCGTGCAGTTGGCGATCGCGATCCAGCAATCAATGCTGTTTGAGCAAGCACAAAGTGAAATTGCCGATCGCAAACAAGCCGAGTCAGCTTTGCAGGAATCGGAAGTGCGAGAACGTTCAAAAGCGCTAGAGTTAGAAGTAGCTATTAACAAACTCCGAACGACTCAAGCTCAGCTCGTTCAAAATGAAAAAATGGTGAGCTTGGGTCAGTTAGTTGCTGGTGTTGCTCACGAAATTAATAACCCTGTTAGCTTTATTCACGGCAATCTCAATCCGGCTCGCAATTACACTTTAGATTTGCTGGAATTGATTAAAGTTTACCAGCATTACTGTCCTCATCCGCCAGCCCAAGTCTTGGAGAAAATTGATCAAATAGACTTGGATTATATCGCTGAGGATTTCCCGAAATTGTTTAATTCGATGCAAGTAGGAACCGAGCGAATTGTCGAGATTGTGAAATCGTTGCGTAATTTTTCACGATTGGACGAGTCCGCAGGGAAGTCGGTTAACATTCATGAGGGCATTGATAGCACGTTGATGATTTTGCAAAATCGGTTAAAATCTCACAGCAGTTATGGAGAAATTCAGATAGTTAAAGATTACCAACTATTGCCACAAATTGAATGTTTTCCGGGCGAGTTGAATCAGGTATTTATGAATATTTTAATTAATGCGATCGATGCTTTGGAAGAACGGGACAAGCAGCGTTCGATCGAGGAGTGCGATCGACATCCCAGCACGATCGCTATTCGCAGTTATCAGGCGGCTGCCGACTTCGTAGCGGTATCTATTGCGGATAACGGGCGAGGGATACCGGAGTCGGTGCGATCGAGGCTGTTTGACCCGTTTTTTACGACTAAACCTGTGGGCAAGGGTACGGGTTTGGGATTGTCGATTTCTCACTCAATTATCGTCGATCGCCACGGCGGCAGATTGAGCTGTATTTCGACACCGGGAGAGGGAGCGGAGTTTTTGATTGAAATTCCAGTCCGACCGAATTTAACAACTACAAATTCAAATTTGGGGCAATAAATTAGCAATTGGCAATTGAAATTTGGAAGCGAAAATGGGTAATATCTCACATCTGGCACCCTTCTCAAAAACAGGCAATATGCCTGTTAGACACCGAGTAAATTTTCTTGTGTAACAGGCATATTGCCTGTTCCTAAACAAGTAATTGAGAAGACTGCAACATCTCAGTAATATCAAATACCGTAATATCTGAATTATATCCTGCAAGTGAGCATTCTCCTTACTCCATGTCACTCGATTGCATCCCACGGGCAGTGCACTCAGAAAATAATTATTCTGATACAAAGGTAAACAATATGAGTTAGGAGTTGTGAATTAAAAATTAAACACGATATTACAAATTACAAATTACCTTCAACTTTTACATAAAAATCGGGGAAGATTCCGAGTTACTGCTGGCGTGACAAATGCGATTTTTGCCTTCGGTTTTGGCTTGAAAAAGGGCGCTGTCAGCGCTGCGAATTAGGGTGTTGGGAGATTCCTGGGCAGAAGGAATCGCTGTCGCAATGCCGCAACTGAGGGTAACGTAGGGGCCGATCGACGATCGCGCGTGGGGCAGTTTCAAGCTGGCGATGCCGTCGCAAATTTTCCGGGCGACAGCGTTTGCCCCTTCGGCGCTAGTGTTGGGCAGCACTAGGGCAAATTCTTCGCCACCGTAGCGGGCAGTCAAATCCCCAGCCCGCTTGGTGGCGCTGGCGATCGCCCCGGCAACTTGGCGCAAACAATCGTCCCCGCCGAGGTGCCCATAAAACTCGTTGTAAAGTTTAAAAAAGTCGATGTCCAACATAATTAAAGACAGCGACAGTTTCTCTCTTGCCAATCTGCGCCACTCTAAGTTCAAAACCCGATCGAACTGGCGGCGATTGGCAATGCCAGTCAGTCCGTCAGTAGTTGCCAGTTGCTGCAATTTTTGATTGGCTATTGCTAGCTTGCGGTAAAGTTGAGATTGTTCGATCGCGATCGCCACTTGATTTGCCAAGTGCTGTAAAAAATCTATTTCCCACTGCTGCCATTCCCTGACACCGCAGCAATTGTATGCTGTCAACATTCCCCACAAATTATTGCCATTTTCTGCGATCGAATCCGGCAAATTTTTACTGTGCGCCTGCGGTTTTCCACTCGCGTGGTGCCAGATATAATTTTCCGCTGCATCTTGATTGTTCTCGACTTCCCAAACAGTGGCTTCTGGTGTTTCTTTTGCCGTTTCCCAGTCGCCTGATTGCCAAATTGGTACGCTTATAACTGCTGCAATTTCACAATCTGTCAACAATTCTTTGCAACTGCCAGCCAAGGGGGCAGTGCTGACATCTGCTATTGCTTGTACCGACTGGGATTCGACTAAAATAAAGCATGACACCGCCAAAGCAGCACTAATATTTTGGTTTTGAATATAACCTTCTGGCAAACCGTCACCTGCGACGATCGCACCTTTTTGCTCTTCCCCGTCCAATTGAGACACCCAATCCTGACAGCGATAAATTAAAACGCGGTCTGTTTGGAGAAATTGGCGCACTTCTGCAACGGTACTTTGGAGAATGCTTGCCGGATCTATTGACGATCGAATATGTTCGATCATTTTGCCCAACAGCCGCTGTCGCAGAGCCTGCTGCCGCAATTGTTCTTCGATTTGCTGGCGTTCAATCGCGTAATGGATTGCCCGCACCAGCAGAGTTCTGTGAAATCTTCCCTTTACCAAACAATCTTGAGCGCCCCAGCGCAATACCGACCGGGCAATATTTTCATCGCTGATATCTGTCAGCACCACAATTGGCAATGTGGGCCATCGCCCTTTCAAAACTGCGATCGCCTCGCTTCCCCTCAAGCTGTCTGACACTGACAAATCTAATAGTACGGCGTCAAACTTTTCTACTTCCAGACACCCGACTCCTCTCTCCAGAGAGGTAACAGTTTGGAGGAGAAATAGAGACTCGCTGAATGACCCTAGAAGGTCTTCGATCATTGTCGGAGCTCCGAGGTCATCCTCAACCAACAAAATTTTCAGACATTGGTGACGTGTTAACACAACTATAGCGTTCGGAGCGCGTCGAAGGCAACTTTTTTGTTTTGAGAGCGATACTTGCGATAAGCCAATATTTCGGCTTATTAAATTCACTATACACTCAAACTAGGCATTTAGCGCTCCATTAATGCTTACATATCCGGCGGGAGTGAAACGATTTCAAACCAATACTCACATAAAGTCTTCATTACTTCAAGCAAGCCTTCAAAAGTGACTGGTTTGGATATGAAAGAATTGGCTCCCAAGCGGTAGCAAAGCAAAATATCTCCTCTGCGGTGGGAAGTTGTGAGCATTACAACTGGAATTTGTTGCAAATGGGGGTCAGATCTGATCGAAGTTAGTGTTTCTCGCCCGTCCAGCCTCGGCATATTCAGATCCAAAAGTATCAAGTCTGGCTGATGCCAATTGCTGCTACCAAGATATTGACCGCGACGGTACAAGTAGTCTAGCACTTGTTCTCCATTTTCCACAAATTCGCTCGTAATTGCTAATCGAACTTCTCTCAGTGCTTCCTTCACCAAAAAGCGCGTGTCCTCGTCATCGTTTGCTATTAAAAGAGTAAATTTTTTCTTGTGATAATTCACGGCTTTGCCTCACTACCAAATTCTTTTGTGAGGTTGCGGGACTTTGAGCCGTGTCTGACTACCTGCAAAGAATCTCTTGCCATCATCCGGTAAATCTGGCTGATAACACTGAAATTGTGTAGCTGTAATTTACCGTTTTTCTCCATTTGCAAAGGTTTGCGAATCATGCTTGTTTCACTTGGCAGTCTGTCCGAGAACCGGCCAACTGCAAACACATCACAAATCCTTCTCCGCGAACTACTAGGGAAAGTATTGCATCCCAAAGCAAGATGCTCTAGATACAGTTGAAAAAAATTAACAAGTCTTGCGCGCACCGCTGATTTATAAGTTGTATAAGGATAGAGCTACTAGATTTATATTGATAGATTTATCGCTCGATGTCATCAGTGAATATGCTACACTTTATAAGCATTTTTGTAAAGAAAAGATAAAGCTATTTAAAGCTTAAGTAAAGGACGGGTGACAATCAAGCAATTTGGTGACAAGCGCCCGGATTCATCCGTGGAGCAAGAAAAAAGCTCCCAATCCTGATCACAAGCCCCTGGATTTATCAGTAAGGTCGCTTTCTTCAATTCTAAAATCTAAATTCTAAAATCTAAAATTGATTGACTGCTTCAGGCGGACTGCTGACTTCACTTTGGTATAGGAATAGAAAAATAAAAAGTCGAGCCTCGATTGGGTTCTGATTCTACCCACAGGCTGCCACCGTGCCGATCGACAATTCTTTGACAAATCGCTAAACCGATACCAGTTCCCGAATACTGTTTTTGGGTGTGCAAGCGCTGAAAAATCTGAAAAATTCGCGGATGGTACTGTGAGGCAATCCCAATACCATTATCCTGCACTGAAAACACCCAGCTATCCCCCTGATGCGAAGCGTCCACCTGCACCACCGGCGCCTCACTGCTGCGGTACTTAATGGCGTTACCAATTAAATTTTGAAACAGTTGCAGCAGTTGAAAAGAGTCACCTTTTATCCTTGGCAAATTCCCCCTAGTCACTGAAGCTTGATTCTCGCGGATGGCCAAATGCAAATTAGCACAAGCATCCTCAAAAACCCGATTGCAATCTATCATCTCAAAAGGTTTCTGACTGCGACCGACCCGCGAATACTCCAGCAAGTCATCAATCAGCGCCTGCATCCGCTCGCAAGAATGAACAATATTGCGGATAAATTTATTCCCTTGGGCATCAAGTTGGTTGGGAAAGCGTTTTTCTAATAGTTGAGCGTAGCCAGCAATCGTGCTCAAAGGCGCTTGCAAATCGTGAGAAGCCACGTAAGCAAACTGTTCTAGTTCGGCATTAGAACGAGTTAATTCTTGAGCGTAGCGGGTTTGAGTGTCTAAACTCTCTTGCAGTAATTCTTGTACCAGCTTGCGTTCGGAAATATCCTCGATCGCACAAATCAAATACTGCAGCGTCCCCTTGACATCGCGCATTGCCGAAACAGTAACATTTGCCCAGCGCACTGCCTCATCTTTGCATAGCAAACGCTTTTCCACAGAAAAAGTTTGAATCTGCCCGGATAACAGCGAGCGCAGGTATTCTCTGTCCGCTTCTCTGTCATCTGGGTGAGTAATTGCCTCCCAATTTTGCTGTAACAATTCGGATTGTCCATAACGGACAATTTGACAAAAGCCGGGATTTACCCGCATAAATTTACCACAAAGCGCGGTTTTAGCTATGCCGACCGCAGCTTGCTCGAATATCGCGCGGAAGCGTTCTTCGCTGTCTCGTAGGGCAATTTCTGCTCGTTTGCGCTCGGTAATGTTACGAAATGTTACTGCCAGACCATCATTTAATTTGACCGCCACAATGTGCAGCCAAACAATTGTATCTCCCTCCTGTTCGTAATAAAATTCTTGGTCTACAGTTTCTCCTGTTTCTACTACAGAAACATACAAATCAAATAACCTTTTATTGCTAACCTGGGAAACTTTGGCTAACAAATTCTTGCCAACTATCTCATGTAATAGCAGACCATAAAATTTTTCAGCGGCAGGGTTGATTAAGAGCCACTGGAAATCTACAATATTTTCCTCACTGTTGCGGACAGCAGAATAAGCCACCACACAGTCTAAGGAACTATTTAATATGCTAGCAAGCAGCGACTGAGACTGTTGCAGTTGAGAATTTTGTTCTTTTAATTGCTGTTGCAGTTTTTGCAATCGGACTTGCTTGTCGATGCGCGCTAAAACTTCTTCTACTTGAAATGGTTTAGTAATATAATCGGCGCCTCCTACTCGAAATGCTTGTAGTTTATCGTTCATTTCATCTAATACGCTTAAAAAAATTACCGGAATTTGTTCAGTTTCTGGTGTCGCTTTCAGTCTCCGACAAACTTCATAACCGTTCATTTCCGGCATTCTAATGTCGAGCAAAATTAAATCTGGGCAATGGGTGATCGCAACATTCAACGCCAGTTGACCGCAAATAGCTCGATAAACTTGATACCCCTGGGAGGTTAGCAGTTTGGATAAGAACCGCAGATTGCTTGGTTGGTCATCAACCACCAATACTTTAATTTCGCTATTATCCATTTATTTTAAACTCGATTGAGTTAAATCCATTATCTTGTCGAGTCGGTAATCGGCAAGCAAATCTTTTAAAGCCTCAGCTAAAGTTGGATGACTTTCCCAGATGCGATCGACAAGTTGAATCGCCAGCTCTTCATTAACATCATTAGCTGCCTCATAGAGTTCCTTCACCCAGCTTTGAGGCATCTGATCCAGCAGCCCTCCGAAAAATGAATCGGGTTTTTCGTTCACAGAATAACGGCGTAAAGCCCCGATAGGGAGTCGGGGCAACTCTTGATAAAGATAGCGCACTCCCAAGTAGCAAGCCATCTTATCAAAAAGGATTTGTTCTTGAAAAGGTTTCCGCACAAAATCGTCGCAACCTGCGGCGATAATTTCGCCTTTTTTTTCCTCAAAAGTGCTAGCAGTCAGAGCAATAATTATAGTTCGCCACTGAGTTTGTTTCTCTTTCGCTCTAATTTTTCGGACAGCTTCAAAACCGTCCATTACTGGCATTCGCGTATCCAGCCAAATTAAATGAGGCTGCCAAGTTTCCCAAAGTTCAACCGCTTGGTAGCCATTTTCCGCTTCTCGGACTTCAAAACCAATTGGTTGCAACATTTTAACCAGCAGCAGCCGATTTTCTTGATTGTCGTCAACTGCTAAAATCCGATAAACCGGTTGATCTGCTTCTAGTCCGATCACCCGCTGCAATGTCGCCATTGTTATTTCAGACGAAATAGCGGCAAATACTCGGATATTAAATTTAAAACTGGTTCCCTCACCTAAAACACTTTTCACCCAAATATCCCCACCCATTATCTGCACATATTTTTTAGTAATTGTCAAACCCAATCCCGTACCATCAGCAGCTTTTCTCCCGACTTGTGTTTGCACGAAAGCATCAAATAAAGTATCAATTTCTGCTGTTGCTATGCCAACACCCGTATCTTCAACTTCAAACAAAATTAACAATGGCTCGACTGAGGTAGAGTTAGGATGAATTTCCGATTCTGCAGGCTGTGACTGGTTGCTTTCCACGCTCACGCGCAGCCAAATACGGCCCCCGTCGCGAGTGAATTTCATGGCATTTACCAGCAGGTTAATTAAGCAAACCCGCAGCTTTTTTTCGTCAGTTTTTATATATTGGGGAACATTTGCCTGGACGGAAAATCTCAGTTGCAGTTTTTTTGTTTCAGCTTTGATTTGAAACATTTCTTCGAGAGTGTCGAGGAGTTGATAAAGGTCAAAGCTGCGTTGATCTAAGCCAATTATCCCTGCTTCTATTTTCGACAAGTCTAAAACATCGTTAATTAGTTCCAGCAAATGTTGACCGCTGCGATTAATAATTCGGAGATTTTCGAGATTTTCGTGGCTGAGCAAAGAGTCGCGGCTCATGACTTGGGTAAAACCCAGGATGGCGTTCAGGGGAGTCCGCAATTCGTGGCTCATGTTGGCAACGAATTGACTTTTTGCTAGCGAAGCAGCGGCCGCTGCTTCTTCGGCTTTTTTGCGTTCTATTATTTCTTCTTGCAGTTCTTTATTGCGATCGAGCAATTGTTTTTTCAGTCTCTGGATAGTCAGTTGGTGTTCGATTCGCGCTAAAACTTCTGCTACATGAAACGGTTTTGTGACATAATCAACCCCTCCCACTTGAAAGGCGGTTAGTTTGTCCAATACTTCATCTAAAGCGCTGATAAAAATAACGGGAATGTCGGATGTCTTCGGATCTTCCTTGAGCTGTGTGCAGACTTCGTAGCCGTCCATTTCGGGCATTTTGATGTCGAGCAAAATCAAATCGGGAGAACCAGAGCGCGCGGCCCTGATTGCCATTTTGCCGTTAATTACGCCGCGGACTTTGTAGCCCCGATCGGACAGCGTTGCTGATAAAACTTGCAAATTTTCTGGAGTATCGTCAACAATTAATATGTTGCCTTTATTTTCTTCTATTTGATTGTTGGTCATCGAGCGCTATTTTTTGTTAATTTAAGAAGTGGTGAAATTATGAAAACTGCTTAAATAATCATTATAGCACTCCCTCCTCAATCAACTCCTTTTATATTTACAGAACTTATCCTAGTTAAGATTTGAGATTTGACCTTAAAGAATGGGGAATGACTGATGATTACCAGGGTGTGGAGCTGGGCTACAAGTAAACTAGTCTATCGGCTGCAGGCGAGTTTACAAATAGGCGATCGACCTACATCATCAATAATCCTGAACCTGCCCCTATTATCCCTTGTTATTTCATCCTTCAACAATTTCTAAACTCGTCAATCAAATCGAGAATCCGATCGCACCGGAAGTTATTCGCCAAATCGGCGATCGCGCTGCGGAAACTCGCATTAATAGGAGGAATCGACAACAGCCGAAAAATCTCCTCGTTATCAACCGCATCCGCCGCAGAATACAATTCATCAATCCATTCAGCAGGCATAGCTTCCAAAAATGAAGTATTGAGCGTAAAAGCCAAATCAGCCGTTTCAGTTGCCGTGGAAACCTCGGCGGACACCGCAGCATCAGAAGTTAGCGAAGCTTCTCGATCGTAAACATAGCGGACTCCCAGATACTTAGCCATTTTTTCCAGAATCACTTGCTCCCGAAAAGGCTTCGCTACAAAATCATCGCAACCAGCAGACAAAATCAGTGATCGCTCCTCATCAAAAGCACTTGCAGTCAGAGCAATAATCACCGTTGCTTGACCTTTCAAATGCGCTTTAATCTGTTTAGTAGCTTCGTAACCGTCCATCACCGGCATCCGCATATCCATCCAAATCAAATGAGGTTCCCAACTCGACCACATTTCCACAGCTTGAACGCCATTTTCAGCTTCCTGCACCGCAAAGCCGAGCGATGTCAGCATTCTGACCAACAGCAAGCGGCTTTCCAGGCGATCGTCAACAGCTAAAATCCGGTATTCTGGCTGTCCGGGTTCCAGACCCACCACTCGGCGAGCTGTTTGAGCCACCTGAATTTCCACTGCATTAGGGAGCCAAACTTTAACATCAAACCTAAAAATGCTGCCGCGACCGAGGGTGCTTGTTACCGTCATCTTCCCTCCCATTAACTTAACGAACTGCTTGCTGATTGGCAAGCCCAAACCTGTTCCTTCTTGAGCTTTTTTCCCGCTTTCTGTTTGTGCGAAAGGTTTAAACAAATTATCCATTTCTTCCGCAGAAATTCCTGAACCAGTGTCTTCCACTTCAAATAGCAAATAGCAACTTTCATTTCGCCGAAATTCGGGGGAATTTTTGTTGCTTAGCAGCTCATGTTTTAGTCTCAAATTAACACCCCCTTCCGCAGTAAATTTAATAGCATTACCTACAACATTGATCAAGACTTGTCGCAACTTGCTTTCGTCAGTTTCTATATATTGAGGTAGATCTGGGGGGCAATCAAAAATTAACTGCAACCCTTTTTTCTCGGCTTGCAGCTTCAGCATATTTTCAGTATTAGTTAGCATTTTGTGCAAGTCGAAGGTGCTGTTATTAAGTGTCACCAGCCCGACTTCAATTTTTGACATTTGCAGAATATTGTTGATCAAAACGAGCAAATGTTCCCCGCTCTGGGTAATAATTCCTAAGTATTGCTGTTGGTCGGCATCGAGGTCTGGGTCGCGGGCTAGCAGTTGGCTAAAACCGAGAATTGCGTTGAGGGGAGTTCGCAATTCGTGGCTCATATTCGAGAGAAATTCGCTTTTTGCCCTGTTCGCTCTGTCGGCTTCTTCTTTAGCTTTTTGCAGGACTATTTCAGCTTGTTTGCGTTCGGTAATATCGCTAGCAGTGCCTGTGGTGCCGATGATGTTTCCTTCAGCGTCCATGCGCGCGATCGCCTTGGTATTTACATCAATCTTTCTGCCGTCTTTTCCTAATACTATATTTTCGTACTGAAACACAGTTTTTCCCGTCAGCAAGCGCTGCTGAAGTTCCCATTTCCAATCTATTTCTCCTGGGGCTAAGAAATCGCTAAAAGAACAGCCGAGCATTTCTTCAGGCTCGTAACCGTATATTTGTTTAACTGCTTGGTTGACAAAAGTAATGTGTCCTTGAGCATTGCAAGACCAGATAATATCTTGGGAAGTTTCAACTAAATGACGGTATTTTTCTTCGCTCTCTGCAAGGGCTATTTCTGCCAGCTTGCGTGGGGTAATGTCCATCAAAGTTGTGAAGAGTTTTGTCACTTGACCTTGTTGGTTGACAACTACTTCTCCTCTGGCTTCAATGTAGCGGATGAAGCCGGCTTCACTTATTTGTGACGGGCAATTATCTGCAGCAATTTTCGGTTCCGGGCGCAGAATTCGATATTCCAAACTGTAAGATTGCCCGCTAGCAATAGCAGTGTCGATCGTTGTTTGCCACTTTTGTCGATCGTCGGGATGCACGTATTGCGAAAACTCAGTTAGTGTTGGCGCAGGCTGGGTTGGATCGATCCCAAAAATCCGAGATAGTTCTTCCGACCAAGTAGTTGTGTTTGCCGATAAATCGCATTCCCAATTACCGACACGGGCGATTCTTTGCGCTGCTGCTAAAGAAGCCGCTACAGCTCGGAGTTTTTCTTCGGCTAATTTGCGATCGCTAATATCTTGAATCACAGAAATCACGCAGGTTTCGCCATGAATGTCAATGATTTCTGCTGACAGCAGCCCGGTTCGGATTTCCCCTGTTTTAGTGCGAAAATCCAATTCGTAGTTGAGAATAATTTGTTTTTCATCTAACATTTTAAACAACTCGGCGCGGGCTTGTATATTTTCCCAAAGATTCAAATCAAGCGCCGTGCGATCGATAATTTCTGCAGCCGAATAACCGATTGTCTGGCAAAAAGCCTCATTAATTTCTAAATAACGACCGTCATTAAATCTGGTAATAGTAATCGGATTGGGAGAAGAACGAAAAGCTTTAGCAAACTTTTCCTCAGACAATCGCAGTTGTGCAGTCCGCTCCTCGACTAAAGTTTCCAGTTCTTGATTTAGGTTTTGGAGTTGAGCATTTTGTTGCGCTAATTGCTTCTCCCTAAAATAGCTGTTAATCGCTTCTTTTACCGTCAACTTCAAATCTTCTGACTGCCAAGGCTTCGATATATATCGGTACAATTTAGCATATTTAATAGTATTCGCCACTGCTTCTAGGTCTGCTTGCCCCGTCAGCATAATTTTGATAGTTTTTGGCGAAATTATGTGAATCTGCTTGAGCAATTCGTCCCCTTTGATATTCGGCATCAGATAGTCGGAAATCACTGCTACGATTTCGCACCCCTCTGCCAGTAATTCCTCGATTAACTCTAAAGCATCTTCGCCACCTTCAGCGGTTTCTAATAAGTGTTCTTCGCCCAGGGTTTTTTTTAACTCAATTTTCAAACTTTCAAGAATTATTGGTTCGTCATCCACACAAATAATCACAGGTTTATTGTTCATATTTTTGTCAAACCAGATTTTATAGTTTCTACTAATTCTTTGCGTTCCCACGGCTTGTACAAACAACGGTGCAAGTTTGCTTGCTCTTTCACCCGTGCTATTGCTACTTCGTCTGCTTGCCCGGTCAGCATAACTTTCACAATTTTAGGATATTTGTGGTGAACCATAATCAAAAAATCATCTCCTTTAATCCCTGGCATTAACCAGTCAGATACTATGACTAAAATATCACTCTCATCTTCGTTTTGAATTTCCTCCATAATTTCCAGAGCTTCCTCTGCATTTTCTGCTACTTCATAGAGGTAAGCATCCCCAAATTCTTTTTTAAGTTGAATTTTTAAACTATTTAAGACCACAACTTCATCGTCAACGCACAAAATTACTGGTTTAGACATAAAACTTTACTGCTATTAAATTTTAAAAATTGGGGCATTTCCCTCTTTTTTTTCTTGCTATCAAGGGATTCCGACTGGCAAGGATATAGTAAATTTTGTTTGGCCAGGCACGCTTTCTACTTGCAGTTCACCTTGGTGTTTTTCCAGAATTTTTTGAACTATATCTAATCCCAAACCGCTGCCTTCCCCTGGAGGTTTAGTTGTGAAAAACGGCTCAAAAATTCTCGGCATAATCTCTGGAGGAATGCCGGGACCACTGTCGGTAATACTGACTGATATTGCGTTCGCTTGGTGTTTGACATCAATTTTTAACACGCCTTTGTTGCCCATCGCTTGTAAAGCATTGTGAACCAAATTTGTCCAAACTTGATTGAGTTCATCAGGATAGCATAGCACAGAGGGCAAATTAGTACCATAGTTTCTGACTACTTCCACACCGTGTTTGATTTGGTAGTGGTAAAGCGTTAAAACAGTATCAATACCGTCGGTAATATTAGAGATTACTTTGGAACCCGACTGGTCGTAACGAGAGTAGCTTTTTAAAGCAAAAACAATTTTGGCGGCCCTATCTGTAGCAGTTGCAATATTTTTAGTGCTTTTTTGTACCGTAGCAAATTGGTAGGCGGTTTGTACAATGTTTCGACTTTGCTTGTCTTTCAATAAAGGTAAAAAAGGTTCTATATTATTACCGATGCCGATATCTAATAAAGTACAGGCAAGACTGGCGGCGTCGTCAATTTTTTCTGATTCTAATTGCCCCTGCAAAAGTTTTTTTAACTGACGTTTTTCTTTACTAGATAATGTATCTGTTTCTTGGCTGGACTTGTGTAGCAAAGCAAAGAAATCCTGCCGCCGTTCCGGGGATAGTTGTTGAAAAAATATCGGCAACTGCTGCAACTGTTCCGTCCAGAAATCGGCGATGTTCTGCACAGAAGAGCGAATCGCCCCTAAAGGAGAATTGATTTCATGAGCAACTCCGGCAATTAACTGTCCGAGGGCTGCCATTTTTTCTGATTGAATAAGTTCTTTTTGAGTCCGCTTCAGTTCTTCTAAGGTATGAGATAACTCTGCATTTTTTTGGCAGAGGGCTGACTCGGCTATTTTGCGGGCGTTGATGTTGCGGGCAACCCAAATGACTGCATCTTTTGAGAATAGAGAAATGCAGGCAGAAAACCAAATTTCGCGATCACAAACTGTTAAGCTGTAGTCAAAATTGATAGTTTGTTCGGTTTCTAAAACTTGCTGAACTAACACCCACCAATCATCCGGGTTGTTATCGTCAAGAAAATGTTCTATAGTCAAGCTGACTATATCGCAATCAGGCTCAGACACCGCTGCCACATTCGTTGGCAAAATTTCTATGTTCCGCTGACTGTCTAGCACGAGAACTATGTCGGTCATTGCTTCAAAAACGGCGCGGACTTTCCTTTCAGAAAAGTGCAATTTTTCTTCTAGCAGTTTCCGACCACTAACTTGTTGCTGCAATTCTTCGTTACTGGCTGCTAGTTGAACCGTGCGGTCTAGAACTCGCTGTTCGAGTTCGGTGTTGAGGCGGCGAACTTCAGCTTCAGCCGTGGTGCGGTCTTGTATTTCCTTTTTTAACTGACTGTTGGCATTAATTAATTCTAAAGTTCGCTGTTTTATTTGTTCTTCCAAATTATCATTTAAAATTCGCAATTTTTCTTCGACTTCTGTTCTCCGCAACGCTTCTTTTTGCAATTCTTCGTTCATTTTGTTCAACTCCTGAATTTTGTCGGCAACTGTTTCCTGCAAAAGCTCGACATTTGCGTGCATTTCTACCGGATCTAAAGCCTGCAGCAGGCTAATTTCAGTCACAATTCCGGCTAAAAATCCTTCCTCGTCCACCACCACTAAGCGCCGGATGCTGTGCTGCTGCATTAACTGGTGAGCCTGCCACAAGGTGGCTTTTACCTGCAACGGTATCAGCGGAAAACTCATCCTGGCGGTGATGGGAGTACGTGCAAAATCTAGTCCAGAAGCTTGGAATTTAACAATGTCGCGTTCTGTAATTATGCCCACAGGTTTCTGATTTTTGTTGTCGCTGTCAGTGCAAATGACTATGCAGCTTTTGCGCTGGCTTCTCATCTGTTTTGCGACTTCTAAAACTGAGGCGCTGCTTGAAGTAACTATTACTTGTGTGGTCATAATTTCTTCGGCGCGCCACATTTTCAGCAAGTCGGCCGGTTTGAGGATTTGACGGATGCTTTCGCAGGTGATAGCGCCTAGCAAGTTGCCACCTTCGTCTAGGAGGGGTAAATGACGGATTCTTTTCGATCGCAATATGCTCAATACCTTGAAGATATTTCCCGCTTGATCGAGGGAAATAGCGATCGGGTTTTCAGTCATCACCTCAGAAATTGCCACCCCTGCTAGCGGTATTTCGCTAGCAGTTATTTTCACAACATCGCGTTCTGTAAAAATTCCGAGCAATTGCTGCTCAAACGCGATTAAAATGCAACTGGCACTCGCCTGAGTCATGGCAGCAATTGCGACTTTCAAGGGTGTGTCTGGAGGTAGCACCGGTGGTTTGGGGTCGATCGCCTGTTTTAGCAAGCTTTGGGTATTAGAAACTGTTGTTGACATGGGCAAATCAAGGGGAATATATGCAGGCGAAACCGCCACTTAATACCATTTTAGATTTCAAATTTTACACTCGCGGCACGCTCACCGCAATCGATAATTGACATCAGTCTAAAGTTGCATTTTAGTCGCACATTGGTAGGATTTTTAGTGCAATCCCGCTAAACGGCGATCGGAATTAACACCATACACATCCTTTGACCGATAACTGATGTTACTTCTATTTTACCCGAATGTTTTTCCACACTTTTTTTAACAATCTCCCGTCCCCAGCCCCTGCCTTCGTCGGCGGGTTGTGTGGTAAAGAACGGAGCACATATTTGTGGCCAAATTCCCCGGTAATTCACTTGCCACTGACGAGCAGGCTCTGATTTTCTGCTCTCACCTCTACTTTTAAAAGTCGGCAATTCTCTATCGCTTATAAACCAATACTCCGGACAGTTTTTGGAAAGATACTACAAGCCTTACAGGGCAAGCATCATAAAAAAGTCGAATTAAATGCAAGTCACGGCTATAGGTGACATTGATTTAATTATCCACGCTCGCCTCAAAGTCAAGCGAGAATAAGCCATTGGGCCATAGAAAAAGTGTCCCGACTATTGATAAACCATTCTGCATCATATTTAGGGAAACTTATTTGAGTTCGTCTGGATTACACAACAATTTAGGCAGTGTAGCTTGAGAATTTCTGACAACTTCTACTCTGGGTTTTAGTTTTTTTAATCAAAAGTTAATAGATTTTTAAGGGGTCATTAAGAGTGGCACTTACTTTTATACCCTACAGTTATATCGAAAATTTTTTTAAAATTAAAAATTACTTGTGTGTCTCTCCCTAGCAAATTATCTTATTGATAATCTGTGAATAAATGACAGAGACTATCTGCCTGAATCAGCCATTTAAGCACCCTTTGATGAAATCGATGATTGCCGTGCAATTTTCGGGATTTTTTCTGTTGAAAAAGCAGGTTGATCTATTCAGAAAAATCCCGTTTTATTCCTGTAAGTTATTGTCATAAAACAATAGAAATATTGCGTTTTTTTGCACCATAACCGACGACTTCAAACTCAGCATTTTTGATAATAATTTAATAGCTTTCTCGGAACATGAGCCTGCTTTACCTGAGATGAAACTTGCTGTGAGCGATACAAGCTGCTACTAAATATAATATCCTGCCTCAGAGGCTGTTGGCATTGAACATCGATAACTGTACCTATGTGTTGCAGTAACTAGCAGCCCAGAAAATCACAGTGCCCGCAATTGTAAATAATAACCCTGCCTTTGCGCGCAAGCATTCAAGGCAGGGTTATTATTGAGTATTCCGAGTTCTCAAGGGTGAAGCGAGGGCGCTGCTGCCGACTTCGGCTGCCCAGCAATGCACTACTCGCCCAATCGAGTGATTTTAGCGCTGCGTTCGGCCAACATCAGCACTACATAAATAGTCATTACATAGCCGGCGGCCAGAATGGGAATAATTAGAGGAATATCGCGATAAATCATAGTTAGAACCAAAAGTCAAGGACGAGGAGGAGCAGGACAAGTTCAAGACCTACTACATTAAGTCAGCACGCAAGACCATGCCTTGGTTCTGAAGGCTGTTTTTCCATATCAAGCCTACGGGAACATTTAGGCGTTCCCGGTCATCAATAATGATTTACTGCTTTACAGATGCTTAAACAGCCTAAAACCATCCACTTTAGCTGCTTTGAGCTACCGTGCACATAAGATGCGCTACTCTTAACTTCTGAAAACTTTTAGCCGCGAGGAACTAAAAATCTGTCCCAGAAATTTTGGCTGCGATCGACTAACAAGGCTGGCTCTACGAAACTCTTACAGGCACCTACAAGCTACCTGCCAGTCTGGCTGTACTTAATGTATAGAATTGTTTAAATCCTTAATACCCATAATAACACAGGGTTTCTGGGATTTAGAGATTTTTTGGCAGTGTCCTTAACAATTCGATACAATAGGGGCAACCCCTCTGGCAGCCGGCTACTCGCCTGTGGCAGGCGGGTGACTTCCATCGGGTGGCAGATGACAAATAACTGCCGATCGCCTAGATTTTTCTTTTCTATTGCAGAGAATTACCTTAAAATAAAGATATGATTTGTAAAATTTTGTTACTTTACGGCTTGAGTCGGCGTATCCATGATCTCTAGCACTCTCCTATTTTCCTCGGTTGAAGAAGACCTGCGACTGTTGACAGAAAACTTAAAACAGTTAGTGGGTGCCCGTCATCCCATCTTGTACGCGGCTGCAGAATACTTATTCGGCACAAAGGGAAAACGAGTGAGACCCGCAATCGTTCTGTTGATGGCCAAGGCGACTATGCCCGATCGGGAAATCACGGAAAAACACCGCCGCCTCGCTGAAATCACGGAAATGATCCACACAGCTAGTCTCGTGCACGACGACGTGGTGGACGAGTCGGATCTGCGACGGGGAGTGCCGACGGTTCACAGTCGGTTTAACAACCGAGTGGCTGTATTGGCGGGAGACTTTCTGTTTGCTCAATCTTCCTGGCATTTGGCAAATCTCGACAACCTGCCAGTAGTCAAACTGCTTTCAGAAGTGATTATGGATTTAGCTGAGGGGGAAATTCAACAGGGACTCAATGGATTTGACACCAGCTTGTCGATCGAAGCGTACCTGGAAAAAAGTTATTACAAAACAGCGTCTTTAATTGCCAACAGTTCCAAAGCAGCGGGCTGTTTGAGCGAGGTTTCAGCGGAAATAGCAGACGATTTGTACAACTACGGTCGGAACATTGGTTTGGCATTCCAAATAGTAGATGATATATTAGATTTCACCGCTTCAACGGAAACTTTGGGGAAACCTGCAGGCTCGGATCTCAGAAGCGGTAATCTGACAGCACCCGCACTATTCGCCCTAGAAGAAAAACCTTACTTGGAAGTTCTCATAGAACGCGAATTTGCCCAAGAAGGAGATCTAGAGCAGGCCCTGGCACTGGTAGAAGATTCTAAAGGCATAGAGCGATCGCGAGAACTAGCCACAAATCACGCACAAAAAGCCGTCGAATTCTTAGCTGCGCTGCCTCATTCAGAGTCCCGTCAAGCTTTGATTGATTTGGCTGAATACGTTTTGAGTAGGCTTTATTAGAGGTTAAAAAGTTACACTTTATTGGTAATGGGGAATTGGTAATGCGTAATTCCCAATTCCTAATGCCCTGTTACCAATAAATAGAAAATTGAGTTGTTTAGGCAATATCCGGCGGTGGAGCCGATCGATACTGTTGCAAGTAAACGTTAATTAAGCTCTGTACTTGCTCGCGAGGAATTTCCGTCCCGACTTCCTGATTGCCGGGACTTTCAAAAAAAACAATGCTGTCAAGACCTTCAAGAGCTATCATCTGAAATAAAATGTGAGTGACAGGCAAAAGCACCGGTCTGAGGCGATCGCCCCCAGCCGCCGCAGCCTGCGACGCATCTTTAAGATTGTTCCAAGCATAAATCACCCTCTTCTCCCGTCCCGGTTGCTTGAGATTGCTCAAAACCACGATCGCCCAACTTTGGTCTACCGCTTGCAGGATCGAGTATTCGAGGTGCTGTAGCTGTTGGGCAATTAACACCAGTGCCGGGGCGATCGCCTTTAAGATTTGTGGCGTCGAACCGTCGGGCGGAGCTTTTTCGATCAATGCTTGAATCTGTTGGTCTAAATCCATCAGTCAGTTCTTTGATATCTAAAATTAAAAATTTCAGGTTAGCAGGTCCGCATCCAAGTATATATTACCCAGCACTGCCCTATTAAAGATAAGCTGACACCCATCTAAATTTAATATTTAGCACCCTAGAGTCCTTGTAGCGAGCATTTGGGCAAAAAAATTAAGTGCGTAACAGCTTACACAATGTCATCCAAAAAGTCTAACCATAGGGTGCTGAGCGCTAGCGCTGTCAAGGTGTGTTAAATCTGAACCCGATAAAAAGCCGAAAACGGCTATTTCACGTTCGGATTTTTCAGACTTAAAGCTATAAAAACTGTTTGGGGAGTTTGGTTTCAAAATAAAAGCGCCCAAAGTTAGTAACCTCATGAGCTGGCTGGGTGTTTATGACGCACCTTACCCCAGATGGCGGCTCAAAGAATTTGTTGGCCCTACTCCTATATATCTATTGTTCATATTTATAGTTGGTCGATCGTCCTTGACGCTACCCTACCTGCCGCAGCACCTCGGCCTCATCAGCTACACCCCTAGCTTTTTCGTTGTTAACAGACCCACATTTACCTCAAATGTAACGAAATATTACAAGATGACGCTAAAGCTGCATAGAGGCTTGACAGCAAAGAATTAAGCGGCTAATCTGATATACATACCCGGGTAAGTCAATTCACTGTCATATGCAAGAAAAGCAAAAAGTTACATTGTATCTTCCACCAGAACTGCATCGCCAGCTCAAAATCCGAGCCGCAGTCGAAACTGAACCGATGTCATCAATTGCAGAAAGGGCAATTGTCTTCTACCTAGGAAATCCCGAACTGGTTGACGAAGTAGAAGCCTCCTACGGACAAACCCATCGGGTATACAACTGTCCAGAATGCACGGGTTCAGTAGTAATGCGAGATGGAGAACTGGCCTCCGTAACAAGTCAGCCGAGCGTATTGGCTGAACAGGATCTTCCAGTAAAGCAGGTGTCGGGCGTCAGTGCCAGCACGGCCAAACCGGGAGAGGAAGAATTGGTTCCCTGCTAAGAATGCCTTGCTTCCCCAAAAAGCTAAAACTGAAATTTTCAGTAACAGGGCCAAGGGCAGCAGTGAGATTCAGCAAAGATAGCACCGTCTCTAGTGGGTCGAGGACTATGCAAGAAGAGATCAGTATTCTAATCCAAGCTCAATATCCTCTGATCTACCTCGTGACATCCGAGGAAGAGCGGTGTGAGCAAGCAATTTCGACAATAGCTCAAGCAAAACCACAGCGACGAGTATTTATCTGGACTGTAACTCACGGCATTGTGGAGTATGGTCAACCCCGCACCACCACCCAACACAACACCGTCTCGCCAGAGGCAGCAATTGAATGGGTGATCAGGCAGCGAGAACCCAACAGTAACGCTAGCATCTACATTTTCAAAGATTTACATCCTTTTATAGATTCTCCTCCGGTAACGAGGTGGTTGCGCGATGCGATCGCCAACTTCAAAGGAACGCAAAAGACAATTATACTGATGTCTCCTTTGCAGCAAATTCCGATCGAGCTAGAAAAGGAAGTAGTGGTATTAGACTTCGCGTTGCCAGACATGAAGGAACTCAACCAAGTATTGTCTGGTCAGTTGGAGCAAACGAAATCGCGACGCATTACCACAGAAGCGCGAGAAAAACTTTTAAAAGCAGCCTTGGGATTGACCAAGGACGAAGCTGAAAAAGTTTATCGCAAAGCCCAAGTTTCGACGGGGCGCCTCACAGAAGAAGAAGTAGACATAGTTCTTTCGGAGAAAAAGCAATTAATTCGGCGCAACGGCATTCTAGAGTTCATTGAAGAAGACGAAACCCTGGATGCAGTCGGCGGTTTAGAAGAGCTGAAGCGGTGGCTGAGACAGCGTTCCAACGCCTTTACAGAAAGGGCGAGAGAATACGGTCTGCCCCAACCAAAAGGGATGTTAATTCTGGGCGTACCGGGATGCGGAAAATCGCTGATTGCCAAGACTACCTCCCGCCTGTGGGGACTGCCCCTGCTGAGGCTAGATATGGGTAGAGTCTACGACGGTTCGATGGTGGGTCGCTCGGAAGCCAACCTCCGCAATGCCCTCAAAACCGCAGAATCCATCTCTCCAGCCCTCCTGTTCATCGACGAACTAGACAAAGCCTTTGCAGGAGGCACTGGTTCTGCCGACTCAGACGGAGGAACCTCCAGCCGGATTTTCGGTTCCTTCCTCACTTGGATGCAAGAAAAGACTTCCCCAGTCTTCGTAATGGCAACAGCCAACCGAATCGAGCGGTTGCCGGGAGAATTCTTGAGGAAAGGCCGATTCGACGAACTCTTCTTTGTTGATCTGCCTACCAAAGAAGAACGCCAAGATATATTTAAGATTCACCTGTCAAAGCGGCGTCGGGAAATTACTCGCTTCGATTTAGAGCAACTTTCCAATGTTTCCGAGGGCTTTTCAGGTGCAGAGATTGAGCAAGCGCTAGTAGCCGCAATGTACGAAGCCTTCGCTCAAGATCGAGAGTTTACGCAGCTAGACATCATCGCGGCCATTAAATCTACAATGCCACTGTCTAAAACAATGACCGAACAGGTCACCGCCCTTCGAGATTGGGCTAGACAGCGTGCACGGCCCGCTGCGTCTTCCGTCGCTGAATACCAGCGAATGGAATTCTAAAAGCTTTCTCCTGGTCCAAACAGGAGCAAAGGCTAGCAACAGCTAGCAGTTCGATTGAAGAGCCGCCCAGCGGCACCGTTAAATCCAGACCGTTGTTGTTTCTCTCTCAGTTTTATTAGGAGGAAATCCAATGTCTCACTTTAGCACTCTGCGTACCAAAATCACCGATGCCGAAATCCTGAAAGCTTCACTGCGCGACTTGGGCATTTCAGTCAAGTCAGAAGCTGATGTTCGTGGCTATAACGGTCAGCGCGTTCGCTCCGACATCGTAGCGATTCTCGAAGGCGAATATGACCTAGGTTGGTCTCGCAATAGCGATGGTTCCTTTGACCTGATTGCCGACCTCTGGGGCGTCGCCAAAAAACACAATCAAACTGAGTTAATCAACTCCATCAACCAGAAGTACGCAGTTAACAAGACCTTGGCCGCAGTCAAGCAGCGCGGTTTGCAAAATGCCAACGTTAAGCTGGTAGTGCAAAACTAATTGATCTGCAGGTTTCCAAGCTCGCGGGTTAACCAAACAAACGGGTTAACCCGTTTTTCGATGGCTAGGATGTAGAGGGGGTCTTGGGGCCGCCACATACTTTTTTATCACCCCCAAGCAGCAGCTTTCAACTTGAAAGCTGCTGCTTTATGCTTTAATGGTCGGCTACCTAATGCTTCGGGCAATCGTCGATCGTTTGTTGATAAATTTCAAGTATTCGATCGACTTTCCGTTCCCAATCAAAATGCTGCCGGACTCGTTCCCGTCCCGGACAACCCATACTCTGCAGCAATTCTGGTGAAGGAGCGATCTTGAGCATCGCATCTGTCGATCCCTTGACAAATCCTTATTTAGGGTTTGCTGAATAAGCGATCGCAAACTAGCCCTGTCAAGGTGAATGCCGAGCCTGGTCTAAAAGCCTTGTTGTAGAAAGATGACGATGACGTGAGTTCACAATTCCCCGGGGGTTTCTTCTTTTTGGGGGAGCGTGGCTGCTTCAGGAAAGACTTCAAATTCACTCGGGGAGCCAAATCCAACAAAAAATCAGCTAATTGAGATAGAGACCAAGCCTGGATAAATGACCAATGATCAGGTTCACAGGCTATAGTCATTCCTCGATAAGTGCCTTGAATTTCATCAACCAAGTATAATTCTGAAAGACTCGACTCAATTTTACCGACACCATGTACACTGCCGAGAGTTCTTCGGACAACAGCTAAAATATTGTAAGAAACCAAAGCGAGGCAAAAATAAAATAAAGCAGCTTTCAGATAACCCAAGGTTTGAATTTCGCCCTCAAAGTTCTTAGTTACGATTTTAAATAGAGTTTCAACACTCCAACGTCCTCGATATATAGTCATTTCAAATAAATGTGAGACAAATGCAAGATGATGTAAAATCAAGAAAAATTGTTAACTCGGAGCCGAAAAATGGCTTACAGTCTAGATTTGAGAAAAAGAGTAGTGAATTATGTGGAAAATGGAGGGGGTATAACCAAAGCCGCCGCCCTGTTTAAAGTAGGAAGAGCAACAATATACAGATGGCTAGGGAGAGAAGACCTCCCTAGCAACTAAGGTAGAACACCGTGAGCGAAAGATAGACTGGGAAGCGCTCAGAAAAGATGTAGAAGAAAATCCCGAAGCAAGATTAATAGAAAGAGCAAGGAAATTCGGGGTGAGAGCGAGTGCCATATCCTATGCCTTAAACAAAATGAAAATTACGAGAAAAAAAATCGTTATAGAGAAAGAAATAGAGAATAAATAATAAAATACTACCAAACAATAAGAAATTTAATTAAAGCTCATGGTAGTAAAAGCCTTGTATTTATTGATGAATCAGGATTTGAAGAGTTTCAGGCTTATGTTTATGCCTGGTTCAAAAAAGGAAAAAAAGTCTATGGGGATAGACAAGGAAAACGGGGGAAAAGAGAAAATTTAGTAGCAAGAAGAACAAAAGGAAACAAGGACTTCATTGCACCTATGGTCTTTACTGTCAGCTTGAATCCAGAAAGTTTTGAAGGGTGGTTAGCTTTATATTTATTGCCATCTTTAACAATACCATCAATATTAATCATGGATAATGCACCGATTCATCGTAAGACAGCAATTAGACTCCTGGTGGAGGAAGCAGGCCATCAGATACTTTTTTTACCAAAATACTCTCCTGACTTAAATGATATTGAGCATGATTTTAGTGCATTAAAGAGAGCTATAATGTATTCGCATTCTGCCACATCTCTTGATGAGAGTATTCGCGTTTATTGTGCAACTTAGTGTCTCATTTTTATTTGAAATAACTATAATATAGAATGGCTGAATCTAGTATTAGAAAAGTTTGCCAAACAAACCGGAGCTGGACAATCGAAAACCATCTTGCTAGTCATGGACAGAGCCGGCTGGCATAGGAGCGAGCGAGTGGTGGTTCCATCAGGAATTTATGTAGAATATTTGCCACTTTACTCTCCGGAACTTCAGCCAGTAGAAAGGTTGTGGTCTCTGGCTGACAAACCATTAGTCAATAAAAGTTTTGACAAAATACAAGACTTGGAAGCAGTTCTGGAAGAACGCTGTCAAATTTTATCGACAACTCTGACAGAACCCATCAAAAATCTTACCAATTATTATTGGTGGCCCAATAACTGCTCGCCTCGCGAAGGATAGCTGATATTTTTTTGGCCTTCTTATCTAAATAATCATTAACGAGCGCCTGAGAGCTTGTCAAGCGAATAGATTCACTTGTTTACTAATTATCTAGCGGGCTATATTTATTGAACTTAGTGACAGTATTCGTTCAAAGTTTACCCAAAGTTGGATTTTTTAAAATAACACAAGCGAATGAAGTTTTTTTTCGCCATCATAAAGGGGGTAAGTAACCCGGATTTGGTATAAATACAATCCCATTGAACATCGACTCTTCCCTCATATAACCAGAGCCTGTCAAGGAGTGATTTTTACAAGTCTAAATTTAGTCAAAAATCTCATGGAAAAAACTCACACTAACAAGGCTCTATCTGTAGTTGTAAATGTGGTAGATAAAATCTATGAAATTGGTCGAAAGGTGACTGATGATTTAAAAAAAAATCTGAAAATTGTTTTTGATGAATATTTACCAAATGGAATTATCGAGCGGTGCCTCTACTCAGGAATTAATCAAGTTATTACTTTTTCATTCCTTAGCCCAGATGTAAACATACTTTTTTTGCTTTAATATCCTCCGAACTTGTCCTCCACTTAATTTTATTCCTGTGGATTCCTCTAAGTATGTTGCTAATCTCTGCGCTGTCCATCGTCCCAAATTATATCCTAATTATTCAGGGTCTTTCTCTAGGGTTTTTAATAATATTTCTATATATTTATCTTTGGCTTTTTTGTGATTTCCCTTCATCCTTTCATCTATTAGACTTTCTAGATGGTCTGGGTCTCCCTTGAGACACCAGTAAGATACCTTGTTTACTAAACAACCCAAAAAATCAGCGATTTTAGATTGCGTTTTGCCGTCCTTGAGCAATAATAAAATCATAATTCTTTCTCTGATATTTGCCTTTTATTCTTCTCTTAAGGCTTTTTTTAGTTTCTCTATTTGTTTGGGATTGAGATGGTTTTTGGCTGGCATTTTTGTAGTTATTGACTAAACTAAATTTTTATTAGACCCTATTTAAAGGCACAACAGCTTATCACTGACGGCTATTGTGTGTATCGCTTGTTTAAGCGATGAGTGTGACCAAAAGAGGGAGCAAAACAGGGATGACTAGAGTTGAAGGAGAAAATTGTCGTCTACGGCACTATCTGGCTCGACTTCACCGCAAGACTTTGTGTTATTCCAAGTCCGTTGACATGTTGTACAAGTCAGTACGCTTGCTGATCTACTATCTTAAACACGGGCGGATTCCTCTGTTCTCTTAATCATTCACCTTTGTGCAACACCAAGGAAGTTACTTGCCAAAAAATCTCTCATGTACCGATTCACTAACTGCGGCTGTTCCTGCTGCACCCAGTGGCTGCAATTAGGAATGTAATGAATCTGAAAATCCCGGACGTAATCTGCGGTTCCATAGGTTAACTCTTTGCCGAGGGCGGCATCATTTTCTCCCCAAATCATCAGCGTCGGAACTTCCAGAACCCTCCAATTCTGGCGATCGAGAAATCCGCGAGCAATATTGCGGTAATAATTGATAGTAGCAGTCAGAGCGCCCCGTTTGGCAGCCGCATCTTTGTAAGCTTCAATATCTGAGGGGCTAAAGGTGCTTTTGTTAACTGCCATACCTTCCAAAGCAGCCGAAATTGCCTGATAGTCGCCCAACTGAATTAACAACTCCGGCAAAACTGGCAACTGAAACAAAAAGATGTACCAACTTCTCAGCAATTGTTGGGGAGTGCGTAACCCTTCAGCAAACTTTGCCGGATGTGGTAGATTCATCACAATTAATTTATCCACCATTTGGGGATAAGCATAAGCAAAATTCCAGGCGATCGCACCTCCCCAGTCGTGACCCACTAAGACGCAACTTTCGTATCCCAAACCCTGAATAATGCCTTTGACATCTTGCACAAACTCTGCCATCACGTAAGCAGATTGATCCTGAGGTTTGTCGCTGTCGTTGTAACCTCTGAGATCCACAGCGACAACTTTATAATCTGATGCAAATTCGGGGATTTGATGCCGCCAAGAATACCAAAATTCAGGAAATCCGTGCAGCATCAGCATCAGCGGCCCAGAACCTTGAGTGACACAGTGCAGTTTGATGCCGTTCGTAGGGATAAATTCGTGTTTCCAAGCAGCTTCTAGCACAGACATATTTGATGCTTCCTCTAGCTATCGAGATAGCCTAACAGTTCCTCTTTTTAAGAGGAACCAACTTTAGGCATATCTAGCAATTCTCCCAGCACTGGTAAACTCTTCCTTTTCTCTTCATTTATAGAACAGGCGCCCCGCCGGTGGTTCTTCGCGCAAAAAAAGCCGTAGCTTGCGGGGCGGGACTCCATCGCCCGTTGCCCAAAAAGATTGCTATCTCTGTCCAAATAATAGTATAATGTTGCTGGCATCCAGACAACTGTTAAGCCAAAAATTACTCATTTTTGAGCGCGCGAAAATCCCGAAGCGCAACATTTTGAGGTCTGGTGAAGGTGCCAGTTCAATAATTAATATCTGGCGAGTGTACTAGGAATTAAAGGAGTTAATACTATGTCGGGCGATCGGCTGCAAAACATTGTTAACCGCTTGACAGATCGTCTAAAGCGCGACGTATTAGTTGAAAAATCCCTCTACGACATTCGAGAAGTTTTGCAGAGCGATCGCGCCGTACTGTACTATTTTTACAAGCAGTGGCAAGGTCGAGTGACTTACGAGATGTTGAGTGCGATCGAACTCTCAATCTTGGGTTCAACAGGGCCCGATGATTGTTTTAACCACGAATACGCTGCTTTGTACGAAGCCGGCAGAGTTAAAGCAATTGCAGATATTGAAGTAGAACCAATTAACCCATGCCACCGAGATTTTCTGCGTAGCCTGAAAGTTCGCGCCAATTTAGTCGTGCCAATTTTAACAAACAAAGGACTGTGGGGGCTGTTAATTGCTCATCAGTGCAGCGGGCCCCGCACTTGGTCGCGATCGGACATTGAATTCATGCAGCAACAAGCACAAAATATGGCAATGTCTCCGACAATTCAAGATAGTTAATCTTTTATCCTAAGTCCCGCTTTGTGACAGTTGGGGTGCATTGTCTGTGCGATCGAAAATTACCAACCAACCAAAATATTGTGTTCTATTGTTAAGGGGTAGTTTGTACCGACTCCTAGGGCTGGATGAGAATCTCAGCCGGAATCCCTAACTCTTGATTCAGCTTCCGATGTCATAACGGATTGAGACAATCCGCCGTAAAATGCAGCGGCGACAAATAACCTCGAATTCATCACCAGTGGTTTTTGCTCGTCCGCTGCCATAAACTGTTACCCCTAGCGCTTATGGTGACTGGTTTTCAGCCTTTTTAATTAGCTTTAAACAAGCGTGTATCGTTGCCAGATAGTAATAGAACATCCAATTATACCAAATGGCTTTGTCATAATCCTGCTTTTGCTCATCATTGTGGTGTCGTATTCCAAACTTATTAGCTATCTGAAATAAATCGCTCTCGTCGCTTGATATTAGTGCCTTAATTTGAGGACGCAGAAACTCAAGAACAGCAGCTAAGTCTCGAACTGCATCATACTTTCCATCTAGAGATGAGCGAGAACGTCTAAATTTAAGAATTGCGGATTCAACTCGCTGCTCAACATTTTTAGGATCGTAAGGAGGCAATTTTTCAAGAACTAAGTCCTCCAATCCTTGCTCTGGAAATTCTAGAATTTCACCCTTTTCGGATAGTTCATATCCCTCTCTATAGTCACACAATAACTTATTCATGCTATCTCTAAATTCTTGCTTACCAATCTCCCTATCGAAGGTTTGATAATCATACTCATATTCCAGGAAGCGTCGCTCAATCGGCTTAGAAACATAATCGTAAAGAAACTCAATGACATCAAACAAGTCATCCTCTGAATAATTATTACATTTTTCCTCAATTGGCCCTAAGTCAGGTTTCTTGAGGTCGATAAACATTTGTGCTTCTATATCAGCACCTAGCTTGCCTGGAACCTCTCCAGAGTTTTCAGAAAAATAACCGTTCTTTAGAAAATCAAGATAAACAGCATTGAAAAGTTTAACTAACATGGGTAGCTCGTAGCGACTCGCCTCAGGATTTCTGCCAGTACGATTAGAATAGTATTTCCGATTCATGAACGATTATCCCAATTTTGTCAATATACCCGGAGGGGCGAAGGATTCGCACCTATATCATATCAATTATACGACGTATTTTAATTGTAGGGTGCGTCAGGTGAGTTTCTTAAACGATTATTGAAGGTTTAAATATCTGACGCACCTTACTAATAATGAGAATTGCGTAATTCCTGTTAGTATTAACTAACAGCTACAGCCTCCCCTAAAGGATGCTGCTGCAAAACCGCTTGCAAATACTTCCCAGTATAAGACCTCTGATTTGCCGCCACATCCTCCGGCGTCCCCGCCACAATAATCTCGCCGCCCTTATCTCCCCCTTCCGGCCCCAAATCGATCGCCCAATCGCAGCACCGAATCACATCTAAATTGTGTTCGATTACCAAAATTGAATTACCCTTATCCACCAATCTTTGCAGCACATTTAACAAATGGTGAACATCATAAAACGACAAACCCGTCGTCGGTTCATCAATCAAATAAAGCGTCTTTCCAGTAGCGCGGCGCGACAGTTCCGTTGCCAATTTTACCCGCTGCGCTTCGCCCCCAGAAAGCGTCGGCGCCGGCTGTCCCAACTGAATGTAACCCAAACCAACATCAACCAAAGTTTGCAGTCTAGCGCCCGCCCTGGGAATATTTTTAAACATCTCCAAAGATTCTTCTACGGTCATGTTCAAAACATCAGAAATCGACTTGCCTTTATACTTAACTTGTAGCGTTTCCCGGTTGTACCGTGCACCCTTGCAAACCTCACACTGCACGTAAACATCGGGCAAAAAATTCATCGAAATCACGTTCACGCCTTGGCCGCCGCAAGCTTCGCACCTTCCCCCTTTCACGTTAAAAGAAAACTGCCCTGCTTTGTAACCTCTTGCCTTCGCTTCAATGCTTTCGGCAAACAAATCCCGAATCACATCAAAGACTCCCGTGTAAGTAGCGGGATTAGAGCGCGGAGTACGACCGATGGGAGATTGGTCAATTACAATTACCTTATCAACCACATCCTCTAGAGAGCGTTCGCCTTTAGTTTTGAGGGCGTCCATATCGGGTGGTAAAGGCACTTTTTTGGTGATATAGTGTTGCAGCGACGGGTACAGCAATTCATTGATTAAAGTGGATTTTCCCGAACCGGAAACGCCTGTCACGCAGACGAGTTTTCCCAAGGGAATTTCTACATCAATATTTTTTAAATTGTTGCGCGTCGCATTTATGATTGAGAGAGCTTTGCCGTTGCCTTTTCTTCTTTCATTAGGCGTTTCAATTACTCGCTTTCCCGACAAATAAGCACCAGTCAAAGATTCCTCGGCCGCCAGCAAGTCTGCTAAACTTCCTTGCGAGATAATTTGGCCGCCGTGCACGCCAGCGCCGGGTCCGATATCGACAATGTGGTCGGCCGCTCGCATGGTTTCTTCATCGTGTTCTACGACAATCAAAGTATTGCCTAAATCGCGCAATTTTGTTAAGGTTTGCAGCAGGCGAAAATTGTCTCTTTGGTGCAGTCCGATGCTCGGTTCGTCCAAAACGTAGAGTACCCCCGTCAAACCCGAACCGATTTGAGTCGCCAGCCGAATTCGCTGGGCTTCTCCGCCAGAAAGTGTCATTGCGGCGCGGTCTAAAGTCAGGTAATCTAACCCGACATCGAGCAAAAATTGCAGCCTTGCTTTGATTTCTCTCAGAGCTAAATCGGATATTTGGAATTGCCGATCGCTCAATCCCAAATTATTGACTCTTTCGCGGCATTCGCGAATCGAAATACTGGTTAAATCTACAATTCCGTACTGTCCCAACCGCACGGAAAGCGCCTCGGGTTTCAAGCGTTTGCCGTGACAAACCTCGCAAGAGCGATCGACCCGATACTGTTCCAACTTCTGCTTGATCAGATCGGAACCAGTATCGTCGTACTGGCGCTGCAACATGGCAATCACGCCATTAAAATCTCTCCTAAAATCAGTGCTGCCCTCGCGCTTTTTACCTTCTGCGGTGCGCTTTTGCTCATTTCCATACAAAATCACCCGCTGGTGTTCGGGCTTTAATCGATACCAAGGAGTGTCGATATCAAACCCACAACTATCAGCAATACTGCAAAGCAAAGAAAGATAATAGGAATTATCTTTGTCTGACCACGGCGCGATCGCACAATAAAGAGGCGCTTTCTCGTCGGGAACTACCAACTCCGGCGCAAAAGCCCGCAAACTCCCCAAACCGTGACAGTTCTGGCACGCGCCGTAGGGCGAATTAAACGAGAATAACCGGGGGGAAAGTTCCTCCATTACCGCGCCGTGTTCGGGACAAGCAAAGTTTTCGGAAAATACTATCGGCCCCTGTGGTTGGGAATTTTCTTCAGTCGGTAACTCTTCAATAATCGCAATCCCCTCAGAATGGCGCAAACAAGTTGCCAGAGAATCAACTAAACGTTCTTCTAAACCGGGTTTTTTAATTAACCGATCGACAACTATCTCGATATTGTGCGTATGATTTTTATCTAATTCGATATTTTCCGAAAGTTCTAAAATTTCTCCGTTAACTTTGACGCGAATAAATCCTTCCGCAGCTAAACTCGACAATAATTTGCGGTGAGTGCCTTTTTTTCCGCGCACAACTGGTGCCAGAATGTGAAAGCGAGTGCCGTCGGGAAGTGCCATGACTCGATCGCACATTTCATCAATTGTCTGCGGCGCAATGCAGCGATCGCAAATCGGACAGTGCGGTTCGCCGGCTCTGCCGTAGAGCAATCTGAGATAATCGTAAATTTCTGTAACAGTACCAACTGTCGATCGCGGGTTGTGAGAAGTTGACTTTTGGTCGATCGAAATAGCCGGACTCAAGCCTTCTATCGCGTCCACATCCGGTTTGTCCAACTGTCCCAAAAACTGGCGCGCGTAAGCGCTGAGAGACTCGACGTAGCGGCGCTGTCCCTCGGCAAAAATTGTATCGAAAGCGAGGGAAGACTTACCCGAACCGGACACACCAGTAAAAACGATCAGGCGATCGCGCGGCAGTTCCAGATCGATATTTTTCAGGTTGTGCTGTCTCGCACCGCGAACCCGAATCGTATTTTGGTTGTTGGAGTGAGCATTCGTCACATTATGCCCGTTGCGGGATGCACTTGGCTGGCTGTTTGAGGTTTCGGCGCGTTGGGACATGAGAGTAGTGCAAAACAGTGCTTAACCATCTTAGCGCTGCCGATCGAATAGCTGGCATCCAAACTCAAGAATATCAAAGAATTGTCAAATAAGTTTCCGTCGGCCCGTCGGGCAACACCTTCAAACTTTGATGCTTCAAATCCACTTCAATTCCCAGGGCTTCCATCGGACTCACGCCTAAAAGTGGCGTTTTCCCCTCGGACAATTCCAAACACTCAAAAGTTTCTTCGCGCCCGCACAGAGAAATCTTGGCATCTTGAAAAATCCTCGCCTCACTAATACCCGTAGCTGTTTCCACAACCACTTGATTGAGGATTTTTAAACCCAGTCTGGCGATGACATCTTTAGGCAAACACAAAGTTGTCGCGCCCGTATCCACCAAAACATTTTCTAGAGTAACAGACCTCACTTGCTCCATTGGAATCAGACCATCTTCTGCTTTAGCTTCATCGATCCGATTCGTAATTACTAAGGTTGTGATAACTTTTCCCATTGGAGTTTCCGTAGTTGTTTCCATTACGTTCCAATTATCATAAATTGCTGCTTTAATTATAGCGCCTATTTGCACAGATTGTAAGGCGGCGATGCACTACCCATTCTGCACCGCCCTGACGAATATCTCTGGCTAAATTATCAAATTATTGCACGCCAATAAACTTGTGAGTTTGCAAAGATAGCCTGTAACTAGGATTTTGTTTCAGCAATTCCAAAATAATGGGGAGCGCTGATTTTTTGGAGTTCCATTCTGGTTGCAAAAAAACCGGAATGTTCACATTATTTTCCAAATGCTTGTGATAAAATTCAACTTCTTCGCCAGTGCTAATAACTAACTTAATTTCATTGGCTCTAGTCCAAAAAAGCTCTTGCACCGGATATTTAGGATTGACGTGTTCCTTCGGAGAAAGAGTAATCCAAGCCTGCGGGGCAACATCCTGCCAGCAAGCACCCGAAGTTTCAATGCTCACCTGCTTGTCAGCTTCTAACAAAGCTTCAACTAACTCAGGCAAATCGCGGTGAATAAAAGGTTCGCCGCCAGTAATCACAACCCTCGGAGACTGCAATTGAGCGAGCAATTGTGCGATCGACTGCGGTACAGACGGCAAACCTTTGCCCCCATTTTCGTAGCCTGTGTCACACCAAGGACACCGTACAGGGCAACCGGCCAATCTGATAAAATCAACTAAAGTCCCCGTCCAGTAACCTTCGCCTTGAACAGTACACTGAAAAGTTTCGTGAATTGGTAATTTTAGTTGTAAATTAGACACCCGAATTTATGCCTCAAATTAATTAATGACGTTGTTTAGATATAATATTCTTAAATTGTTATTCCTTCGCGGTTTGCAGCAACTAAAAACAGTCCTGAACGCATAAACGGGGTTTTTGAAAAAAAATTACTCGTTTTATCCCAGAAGCTTGACTCAGAAATCCGGTTTCTTCATAGCTTTTCTATAAGCCCTGAGAAATCCACCACAAACCGCAAATAACTCTTTAATTATCCTGTTCAGGTTCCATCATAGTAGCCCAGCGGCGTTTCAATGCCAAAGTCAGCCCGTCAGCAATGGGGACAACACTTAGACTAACTCTGGGATCGTTACGCAATTTCTCGTTAAAAGTACGAATGGCGGTGGTACTTTCGTCTTGTACTTGAGGGTCAGCAACTCGTCCTGACCACAGAACATTGTCAATTACAATTAAACCCCCATTGCGTACAAGTTGGAGCGATCGCTCAAAATAAGCCTCATAATTTTCTTTATCGGCGTCGATGAAGGCAAAATCAAAGGTTCCTGCTTGTCCCTCGGCTATTAGTTTGTCGAGAGTATTTACTGCGGGGCCCAACTGCAAAGAAATCTTATTAGCAACGCCCGCAGCTTCCCAATAGCGTCGTGCGATCGCAGTATATTCCTCGCTGACATCGCAGGCAATAATCTGACCGTTTGAAGGCAGCGCCAAAGCTACGCACAGCGAGCTATAACCAGTAAAAACGCCAATTTCTAAGGTTTTTGTCGCTCCCATAAGCTGCACCATGAGCTCCATAAACTGACCTTGTTCGGGAGCAATCTGCATCATACCCATAGGATGTTTAGCAGTTTCTTCCCGTAGTGAAGCGAGAATATCTGGCTCCCGCAGAGAAATAGATAACAGATAATCGTAAAGTTGATGTTCTAGGCCAAGAGTTGAGTTCGCCATCGGTTTGTCCTTGCTGCTCACTTTTGATTTTAGATTGTAGACGCGCTGTTAATGGAAATCGGAGACTGTAGAGTTAATTTTGGCACCTATTTTGGTGTGGCTGATGACAGGTTGCAGTAGCAGTGTCTCGGTTACACAGAGGCAACTTGCAAAACGCGCGCTCTACTTCCAAATCAGTTTATCTCAGCTACAGGTGATTTAGCACCTCTGGAAAAGAAAAATGGATAGAGAGGAGCGTTTGGAGATTCCTGCTTTTCTAGCACCACGTAACGCCGTTAGTGATACGAGTTCAAAAAATGAATGCAACTCTACACAAGCTGCAAAGTCATACATAATAAGCTATTGGCATCTCAAATTTGAAATAAATCTCAAATGATCTGAGTCGGGGAAAAAGTGACTTCATCCCGATCGCGAAGTAGACGAACTGCGAAAAACATAAGTATGTCATTGCCAGTAAAATCAAGCAATCCTAGAGGTTATGAGTCCTTTACATTTAGTTACATTATCAAGTTTTTTTGTGTCGCTCTACTTAATCGCCAATGAGTAATTATTGAGGACTTACGCACTCCCAAACAAACCAACCGTTTCATTTAACTATTAGACATCTCCAAAAAACAAACTATCGTTGAATTGCATATATATTCTAATCGAGCTTTATGTAAAAAAAATGAGTCAACTTCGCGCACACCTAGAAAGACATCCCTCAGAAACTACTCGGCTATTGGGTCTAGACTATGACCAACTTATAGGGCTAATTACTCACGCAGAAAATCTGTATAACCAGCAGAAAAAAGTTCAAGATAATTCTAAAATTCGCATCATCAAAGCAGAAATGCTAATGCTAAGGTTTCGGCGTGAATTGAGGGTTTTTGCCAAGTGTCTTCGATTCCGGGGGGGATTGTATCGGTAGTGAGCCAATGTATAGCTCCGATTTTGTCTGCCAGCAAGGATTGCACTTGGGGCCAAATCGCTGTTGTGGTGAGGGCGATCGCGACTTGGGAATCGGTTGCAACTGATACGGCTGTTTGAAGTCGGGCTGCGTGGCGCTGATTGGGGGGCGGGTAAGCTGGGACTGCGAGCGCTCCAGAGTACAAGCATCCGAAAAAAGTCGCAATATAGTCTAGTTGTGGCGGATAAAACAATAAGGCGCGTTCGCCGCTAGCACCTAAAGCCTGAAGTTGACCTGCGATCGCTCAGCGGCGACGATCTAATTCGCTGTAAGTCAGGCTATCGCTTTCTGTTTCTCCGTCTTTGATAAAAGTAAAAGCTAGTTGGTCAGGCTGGTGCAAATACCTGTAGCGCAACAAGTCTACACCTGTCGAACTGTTACTAGAGATTTCTCGAAAGTCCTTGAAAAGTTGATCCCTTCTACTTTTTGCACTCATTGCAACCCGAAAATCTTGAGTTTTGCGATCGCCAAGCTGATGACCGCGATCTTCTCTCAAAAGGTTATTCTTTAGCTACTGCTAGAAATTATTAATATTATTTCTTGATTAGCTTTTACACTGTAAGTCTAAAATATTGATTTTGCAAATAGTAATTGATCATTATTTTTGAAGTAATCCCTCAATAGTCATAAGTGAGCTGACAGTATCCAAAGCAGAACGATGCAGTCAATCGACCAATTTTAGGGTAGGGTATTCGCAGCTTGGAGTGAGTCACGCAGACGGCAGTGCCCCCAAAATCGCCAGCATAAACCAGCGTGCAGCTTGAAAAAACTTGATAAAAATTAGCAATAAATAAATTTGACTTATTGCTTGACATTAGCAGAGCCTTATTTTATTTTGATGAGGGTACTGCAAATAATTAGTGATAAATCGCTGGGCTGTTGACCGCGCTCCGAGTGTATCGTCGCTCGTGTCAAGAAACTGGATTCAAACTGCGACCACAGATAGCTGCGCCTGTTACTGACAGCCTTAGTTTTCGTGTTTGCTTGGGTAGATTGTCCGCAGAGTACGAGTCGGGAGTGCAGCTCCATCGGTGCATTCACTCTTACAAATGGTGTAGCAGTTCAAGTTTTTAAGTGTGGGGTGTGAATGAAAATGAAACTGCGTGTACCTTTTTTATGTGTTGCACTGCTGAGCGTTGGTATCATGCCAGTAGCAGCGGCAGGGCCAAGAAGTTTCTCTGACAGCGCTAACTCCGACTCTGCTGAAGCTACACCCGCGATCGCCCCCGATCCGAGTTCAGTAAATCCCTCAAAAGAGAACGATCGCACTCAATGGTGGGCGATCCCTTCTGTCATCCCGTCCCAAAAACCGATCGCAGAAAAGCCCTCATCCCAAAGCGAGGAGTTAGAAGCCAAGGTATTTGTAGAAAATCAAGTCCAAAAACTCACTTCAGACTTGACAGTTGCTTCAGAATACAAAAGAAATATCCAAAAAAGCTCCTCAAAAGCAGACGGGATGCCTGTTCCGCAAGGTGAATTGAAGATATCTAGTAAGAGCGCTCGCGCTTCTGCTAATCCTGATATTGAACCAATAACAGACATACCAAAACTCAACGACATCGATCGCCCTAGCACCAGTGTTGAAGGATTACTTGAGCCATCGCCGTCAAGTTTTATTGTTTCTGATGCTGTGCGAATCTCTCAATCAGTCGTACAAGTAACAGGTGTAAAGCTTAACCCTACTGGGGCTGGTTTGGAAGTCATCTTAGAAACTGAAGCGGGGCAATTGCTGCAAGCTATTACCAGAACAGAAGGCAACAGTGCGATCGCCGACATCGAAAATGCTCAACTAGCTTTACCGTCGGGTGAGGAATTTCGCGCTCAAAATCCCGATCGAGGAATTGCTGAGGTGACAGTAACTCAGCTTGAAGGTTCGCGCATCCGAGTCACCGTCACCGGAGAGAGAGCAGCACCACCGGCACAAGTAGTAAAAAGCGATCGCGGTTTAGTTCTCAGCGTAACTCCTGAAAATTCTGACTCAATTGAAATCGTCGTTACCGCCACGCGCACTGAAGAACTTATACAAAATATACCGCGCTCGGTGACAGTAATTACCCGTAGGGAGATTGAGCAACAAAATCCCGTGTCGCGAAGCCTGCAAGATATTGTCGGTCGGGAGGTTCCAGGCTTAGGGGCTTCGACTCAATCGAGAAATCAATTTGGGCAAAACTTGCGCGGTCGCAATATTTCTGTCTTAGTTGACGGCGTACCCCTGACCACAAATACTCAACCTCGGGGGCTGCAAACCATTGCTCCCAATGCGATCGAGCGAATTGAGGTTGTTCGCGGTCCCAATGCGATCTACGGAAGTCAGGCCACAGGGGGGACGATCAATATCATTACCCGCAGGCCGAGCGAAACTACGCTGTCTCAACAGTCAGAAGTAGGTCTGAGTGCAGCAGCAGGCAACCGACGCTTCCTAGAAAGCGGCAGTTTTGGCAACTACATCGCGCATTCCCTATCGGGTACAGAGGGCGCTTATAACTACGCCCTTTCTTTTTCACGAGAAAGCACCGGCACTTTTTATGATGCTGAAGGCGATCGCATTTTTAACGATCGCCCCTTAGATCAAAGCGTTACCTTCAATGTATTAGCTAAGGCAGGAGTAAACCTAGATTCTCAACAGCGCTTACAACTAACATTCAATCACTACCGTTCCACCCAAGTCGATAACGAGTACATCAACGATTTGAGCGTCAATACCCGCCCGGCAGGAACCGAAAAAGCCCGCGCTTTGAGAGTAGGAGAACTGGAATTTATTGACTCTACCCCCCCAAGAGATCAAAATACTCTCCTTAACTTCACCTACACCAACGATCGGATTTTTGGCAGCAGCCTTCAGGCTCAAGCTTACTATCGGTACAATACTCTAAATTTTTTCCCAGGGGATTTTCGAGAAGCTTTTTTTGAAAATATTACGTTTGGACAAGTAGAAAATCAAAATTGGGGCGGTCGCTTGCAGATTGAGACTCCTATATTTACAGTAGCTAAATTATTGTGGGGAGTTGATTATAACAGCGAGTACAACACAGTGGTGCAGGATATTTTCGATCCTGTGGCTTTCGACGAAAGCGGCGGTCGAGTTTACCGTAAAATTAACGAGCGCGTTGAAATACCGCGTTATGACCTCAGCCAGCTAGGTTTGTTTGCTCAGTTGCAATGGGATATTAGCGATAACTTTTTAGTCACTGGCGGATTGCGCCACCAGCGGGTTGGTTTCAGTGTTGACGACTACACTACCTTCCCAGGCAATGCAAATATTGAAGGTGGAGATTTGGACTTTAATAACACCGTGTTTAATGTCGGTGCTGTCTATAAAATCACAGACACATTTAATGTGTTTGGTAACTTTGCTCAAGGTTTTAGCATACCAGATTTTGGAAATTTGCTGCGCCGTCCGCCAGCCGGATTTTCGATTGGGGGCGATTTTCAACAATTAGAAGCGGTAAGAGTTGACAACTACGAAATTGGGGTGCGCGGCAACTGGGAACAAGTAAATGCGTCTATTTCTGGTTTTTACAATACCTCAGAATTGGGTGAAAGTTTTGTATTAGACGAACGCGGTTTTCCCATAGGAATTAATCGGGCTCCGCAACGAATCTATGGGGTTGAAGGAACTCTCGACTGGCGGCCGGGAGGGGGATGGCAACTCGGCGGCACTGCAACTTGGCAGGAAGGTGAAAATGATGTCAATCAAGATGGAGACTATTTGCCTCTCAATAGCAGCATTATCTCACCTCTGAAGCTGACGAGTTATATTCAACACCAAACTACCCCGGGATGGCGCAACCGACTGCAACTGGTTTATATCGGGAATCGCGATCGGGCTTTTGATGAAGGAGTTGACCCTGCGGACATCGATAACTATTTGGTGGTGGACTATATCGGCAGCATCGCGATCGGGCCGGGTACGTTAAATATTGGCATTGAGAACTTGTTGGACACCCAATATTTCCCAGTTCAGTTTCAACGTGCCGGCGGTTTTGATAATTCCGAGAGGTTTGCAGCTAGAGGCAGAAGCCTTAGCGTCCGCTACACGCTCAATTGGTAATTAGTAATTAAAACCAGTACCTACCCAATTACCAACTGCTATATCAAGTCTCGTTAAACCCTTCTTAAAAAAATGGTGGGGAGATGTTTTCCGGTTGCGCTCCGGCGATGCGGATCGAGCCGTTCAAAGTACCAATTATTCGCGCTGAGGTATTTATGAAATTGCGCCAGATCGCATTAGTTTTGCACCGCTATATAGGTGTAATGGTGGGCATACTGCTAGCGATCGTCAGCTTAACTGGCAGTTCATTGGTCTTCTGGAAAGAGATCGACGTTTTCCTCAATCCCCAGATGTTCCAAGTTATCCCGCAGGGCGATCGGGTATCTGTACAGTTTGCGATCGATACAATCCGCTCAGCTTATCCCCATTGGCAGCTTAATTTCCTTGAGCTACCTCGCGCGTTAGATAGTGTCTATACAGCGAGAATGCTGTTAAACAGCGGCGACTTTGCCTACATCTATCTCAACCCTTACACGGGAGAAGTTCTGGGTTTTCAGCAGTGGGGCCGGACTGTTATGAGTTTCATTTATAACTTCCATGTCAGCCTTCTGGGAGGCAAATTTGGCGAAACAGTTGTTGGTATCTGCGGACTTCTGTTGCTGCTGCTGAGTGTAACTGGAATCATTTTGTGGCCTGGTTGGAAAAAGCTGGTAGCCGGCTTCGCAATCCGGTGGCGTTCTGTGCCTCAGCTAATCAACTACGATCTTCACAAAGTTGGGGGGATTTTATCTTGTGTCTTTCTGATTGCGATTGCCTCCACCGGCACAGCCATGATTTTTCACACCCAGTTTAAGGGCGTGATTTACTCGCTCGCCGGCACGCCAAAACTCCTCGAATTAACATCAACTATGGTGGCAAACGCGCCACCAGTTACAGCAGATATTATTTTACAAAAAGCGGACTTGGCGTTACCCGGAAAAACCATTTACATTACCTTTCCCAGCAAACCGCAGGGGACATTCGTAGTACGTAAAAAGCTGGTCGGAGAGATCCATCCGAACGGTAGCAGCAACGTCTATCTCGATCGGTACAGTGGAGAAGTTTTGCGGGTAGAAAATGGTTTTACAGCCCCTGTGGCATCCCAGATTATAAATTTGTTGTTCCCGGTACATATAGGTGCTTTCGGGGGGTTGACAACACGCATCCTCTACGTTTTCATTGGGGTGACGCCGACATTGCTATCAATCACTGGTCTCGCACTTTGGCGCAGGCGACAGTGGAGATTAGCTCAGCGGCGGGAAGCAAGCCGACAAATTACCGCGACAGTAGCTGAATCTCAAAAATCTTATCCGATCACAGAATGGCCTTGGTTTTGATAATAGTTTCTAAGGATTAAAGTGAAAAGCATAATTTTCACATGACTTACGCAAAGAAACCGGGTTTCCTAGAAAAATTGTTAGTCTCTCAACTAAAAATCTACGAAAAACCTAGTTTCTAGCCTAGACCTGCGTAAGTCTTATTTCAGTTCATAGATGACAGTAGCAGCATTTAGTAAACCAGTTTTTTAGATGTTGAGGATTTATTAAATCAATTGCGACGGCCATTAATAGACATCTCCAATAACTGCCCAACCTTTTCCCCGCTTGGTTTCTTGTCCGAAGCTCGCTTTGAGCTTCGGACAAGAAACTAACAGTTAAATAAGGGTTTGAAGACTATATTAATCATAAATACCCATTTTTATGACATTATTCTTACTATTTTTTCCTGTTTATTTGGTTTTTTGGAGATGTCTATTATGGATGGGTTCAAGCCCGTGTATGTTCCTGGAACAAACCAGGCGTCTAGAAACCCTTGTCTCCCGGAGTATTACTAATCACTAATAAACTGGGTTCAATAGGACGATTTCTTAACTGTCACACCTTATGAATCCATAGCTAAACAAGCTACCCCAAATCTCAACTACCTTCCCCGATTGAGGGAGAGCAAGTATTTGTGGGAAAAAACAGGTTTATCGCAACCCTTGGCCTGCACTTTTACTCATAACTAATGAACTGGGATTAATAGGACGCTCACTTAACTGTCACAGTTTATTACTCCAGACCTAAAGCACCTACCCACAATCAAAACAACATTCCACCAAGGCATCGCTATGTACTACACTTTCGCAGGTTTTGGTGCCGTCACAGGCATATTTTTGCTGCTAGTTTTTGCCATTCTGCAATGGCTGCACGTCTCTGCCGGCAGTTTTATTGATTGGGTAATTGCCATTGCTATTTTTGAATGGCTGTTGCTGATAGTTACAGTTCCCTGGAATATCCATTTTGAAGCTAAAGAAGTTTTAGCGCAAGCCGCAGAATCGACTAAAAAAAACATTGCTGTCGATCGGGAACAACTCCAATACGTTACTGTATTAGTTAGCCGATCGCTCTTTGCGGCGATCGCACTTCACCTGTTTAGCGCGATCGCGCTTTACGCCCTAGCCGCCGCCGGAATTAGTGCTGTTGGCTATCTCAGTTCCGGTGCTGCACTGCTGTTAACTGTACTGCGTCCAGCTATCCGAGGTTATCAGTATTTAGCCCAGCGGCTGACAACTATCCGCAGCCAATTTTTGTACCCCCGCGAAGATATTGTCGAACTCCGCAGCCGCTTTGCAGGGTTAGAATCTACTGTTAGAAATTTGAGCGATCAATTAAATTCAGACGATCCAAATTCGTGGGCGGCTGTCCAAAATCGGGAACGGGAAGCTATTAGAAGACAATTAACTACTTTATCCGCATCTCTACAATCTTTCCAAGCGACAAATCAGGCAGAACACACTAAACTCGCAAGAGATGCAGAAAGTGCGATCGCCCAACTCACCGACGACGGACAATTTCTCAACCACGTCCGCGAAATCATCCGCTTCTTTAAAGAATCGTAAAGTCCGACGATTTTAGACTAAAGAATTGAATAATTGGGAATGACTGATGACTATCTGGCTTGAGAACTGGCTTACCGTAAAATTCTGGTTCTAAACTGCTATCATTAGTCATTAGTACAATTCCCAATCCTCAACCTGAAATTATCAATTCCCTATCTTTAGATAGATGCCAAATAGCCGCAGATAGTAAAACTTTAAATAAAAATAGAATTTTATCATTCTTCAGGAAGAGTCCATCAAGGTATTTTCCCTAACAGCAATTTTTCGCAAACTATAACCAAAGATAGTTTGTGAATGAGCTAGCTTTGGCCTAATATTTAAACATAGCGCAAAGACCTTTTTGAAAATATAACTCAGGAATAAATCATGACTAATCGTCAACCAATACCCCCCAAAGAAGAAGTTAGCAAATCAACACCGGCCGACGAACAAATCGAAGCCAATATGGAAGCCCCCCACTACGACAGGGGCATTACTCCTGCTGAGACAGCAGCGCGGCAAGACCGGGAAGGCGCTAATTTCATGCACACCACCACCGAAGCGAAGCAGAAAAGTGCAAAAACTGATGACCAAACCGATGACGAAAGCATTCACACCACAGATGGTTATACAGTAGACAAAGAAGGTCTGGTTAACAATTACGCGATCGAACCGGAAATGTACATCAACGAACCGGGCGATTTGAGAGAAAAAGAGGAAGCTGAAGCAGCAGAACGCGCTCGAATTCTAGCAGAAGTCAAAGATAAAAAAGGCGAGGAAGGAAAACTGACAATGGATGGAGACGCCCGTGGCAAAGGGCCGGGCATTATCTAGATTGTGTGGTTGGTAGTTGTGTTTCAGCGCGCGAAATTGCAACTGCAAAGCAAAGGGGCGGGTTTTTATAGTTCCGGAAGTTATCTATGGATATTTCCGGTACAACCCGCCCCTATTTTGTTTTCCACATCTGTTTTTTGAGTTGAGAGGTTACATCGTACATCTCTCAATTACCGTATCAATCGGCAAGTTTTCATACCCACCTCAAAAAACCCTTAAAATTGGGTGCATCTCAGTTTTGCACATATATCAAGTGGAAAGTTGACCATTGAGATAAGCACAGCGCAGAGAAAGAATAGA